>CAIJYZ010000042.1 GCA_903825015.1 uncultured Actinomycetes bacterium | reverse complement strand
GTCTCTGCTGCGGCATCGGCCTTTGCCTTACGCGCTGCTTTTGCTTCAGCTACTGCTTCTGTCTTCTTCTTTGTTGGACCTAGAACCATTGTCATATTTCGTCCCTCTTGCTTGGGAGCGAACTCAACAAAGGCAAACTCTTTTACATCTTCTGCAAGACGTTGCAAGAGTTTGTAGCCCATCTCAGGTCGCGTTTGTTCGCGGCCACGAAACTTCATCGTCACCTTCACCTTGTCTCCACCTTTAAGAAATTTCTCAACCTGGCTACGTTTTGTTTCGTAGTCATGAGTTTCGATCTTTGGTGTCAACCGCACTTCCTTCACCACAATGTGGGTCTGGTTCTGTCGCGCTTCCCGTGCTTTTTGTGCAACTTCGTATTTATATTTACCGAAGTCCATTATTTTGCAAACGGGAGGATTAGCATCTGGCGCGATTTCGACTAAGTCGAGACCAACTTCATCTGCCATTTTGAGCGCGGTATCGATATCGACAACTCCAACTTGTTCACCGGTGTAACCGATCAAACGAATTTCTGGTGTGCGAATACGATCATTGATGCGCGGGTCAGTTGTGATTTGTGCTCCTTCGGCTTTGTCTAACGCTTTGGTTTAACAGCGCTGCAAAAGAAAACCGCAAGGAAAAAGAGAAATAAATCTCTTATCCGACATACCAGCTCGCACTAGTGGCGATGAAGGTGGGAGCGGTAACTCCTCTTGCAGTGGTTGTTAAGCCACTGGTCTGGGGCAAAGGTTACCGTTAAGGGCGAAAAAGGTGAAATTGAGCGCTTAGGCACCCATGGCATGAACGCCACCATCAACATGGATGATCTCGGCGGTGGTCTTTGGGAACCAATCTGAAAGTAAGGCAACGGCGGCCTGAGCAGCAGGTACCGGGTCGTTCACATCCCAGGTCAGAGCAGAGCGCTCATTCCACACATGTTCAAACTCTTCAAAACCTGGAATCGATTTTGCAGCGATCGTACGAATCGGGCCAGCTGCAACTAAGTTGATGCGGATATTTTCAGGACCTAAATCACGGGCTAAATAACGCGAGGTTGCTTCAAGGGCTGCTTTTGCAACGCCCATCCAGTCATATTTTGGCCAGGCAACGGATGCATCAAAATCAAGGCCAACAACTGATCCCCCACCATTAAATAGTGGACGCGCAGCCATCGTTAGCCCTTTAAGGGAATATGCAGATACGTGCATCGCAGTTGCAACATCTTCCCATGAAGTATTGAGAAAATTACCGCCAAGTGCTGCCTCTGGCGCAAAACCAATTGAATGAACTACACCATCTAAACCGTCGGGGAAATGTTCACGGACGCGTGATTCAAGTGCTTCAAGGTCTGCTGCATTTGTAACATCGAGTTCAATGATGGGAGCGGCCTGTGGAAGTCGTCCAGCAATTCGGGTAGTCAATGAAAGCGCGCGACCAAAAGATGAGAGAACAACTTGCGCTCCCTGTTCTTGCGCAAGGCGTGCAATATGAAATGCAATCGATCCATCAGTCAATACTCCAGTTACAAGAATCTTTTTCCCGTCAAGTAGACCCATTTCAGTGACCCATTCCTAATCCGCCATCAACTGGAATGAGAGCACCAGAGATATAGCTTGCTTGTGGAGATGCAATAAAACTTACTACATCTGCGATTTCCTCCGCCGAACAAAAACGTCCCAATGGAATCGAGCCAGCGATTTCATTGCGGCGTTTTTCATCAAGGGTTGCTGTCATATCGGTTTCAACAAAACCAGGGGCGATGACATTTGCTGTGATTCCCCTGCTTCCAATCTCACGGGCAAATGAACGAGCCATTCCAACAAGGCCAGATTTTGAGGATGAGTAGTTAACTTGTCCCGCCGAACCTAGAGCACCTACAACTGAACCCACGAAAATTAACCGACCTCTTTTTAACTTGAGTAAACCTTTAGTTGCGCGACGTGCGACACGAAATGCACCGGTTAAATTCGCATCAATGACTGATTCAAAATCTTCATCACTCATTCGCATTACTAGGCCATCTTTGGTGATTCCAGCATTGGCCACAATAATTTCAGGTATTCCCCATTGTTCTTCAATCTCATTGAAGGCTTTATCGACGCTCTCAGTACTAGTTACATCCATCACCACGGCCTTAAATCCAGTGGGGGCTGGGCCGCTGCGATAAGTCACAACAACATCGTGACCGGCCTTAGCCAGAGAATGTGCGATTGCTAATCCAATTCCGCGGTTTCCGCCAGTGACTAAGGCCAAAGAACTCATGCCCAAAACTTACTAGTTACCGTGAGGTATTCAAAAGAAGCGCATCAGTGCGCCGAGCACTACTCTTGATACATGGCTAAAGAAAAGAAAGTATTCGATATAACCAATGCACCTTTAGCCCTAACTAATGATCAGGCAGGTCGCCAAAAGAGATATTTCATCTCGATGATGATCCGAACTCTCTGCTTTATTTTGACCGTACTTTTGCCGAGCCCCTTTAGGTGGATCGCACTCGCCGGAGCCGCTGGACTTCCGTATTTTGCCGTTGTAATTGCAAATGCCGGTCGGGAAACGATGACAAATAACAATCAGATCATCCAAGAAAAACCTTTATCTCTCGATTAAATTATGAGCAAAGTTCGAGAACCCTATGCATATCTCAAATCACTGGTAGCACTTGCTTTAATTTTCTTATGTTTAGTTGCAGCGCAATGGCAATACCATCGAGGCGTTGATAGGCATGCTCGCAATTCAATGATTGAAAAGCGCATAGCTCTTTCCGAAATTCCTAGTTCTGCGGCAATCACCCCGCTTGCTGCAGAGTGGCGAACTGTGAGCATCTTGGGCAAATTTGATCCAACACAACAGATTCTCCTTAGAAATAGATACTCTGAAGGTGTCTATGGTTTTGAAGTCTTGACACTCTTTAAGGATGAAAACCAAAAGAAGTTTTGGGTCGATCGAGGGTGGGTTAAAGCTGGTGCAAATGCTACGACACAGCCTGTAATTAGGAAGGTTCCCGAAGGTGTAGTAACTATTAATGGCAGAGTTCGACTTGATTCATCGCTACCGCGAGGCTCATTTTTTGCACTTCCGGCAAATGGCTCGGGATTAATTTCAAAACTAGATGCACAATCCCGACTCAATACCGAAGACTATTACATTGATTTATTGAGTGGATCGGATCCTTCGCTCACTCCAGCTGTCACGGCGCAACTGCCAGAACTAAGTGATGGTCCGCATATGGCATATGCATTGCAGTGGCTCTTTTTCGCTGGACTTGTTGTCTATGGACGAATATTAATTCGTCGCCCCCGTTAAATCCTGCCGGTTGTATAAGTCGGCGTATAGACCCGCGCGTATGACAAGTTGATCGTGCGTTCCTCGTTCCACGATCACACCTTTTTCAAGTACAAGAATTTGATCAGCTTCTCGAACAGTGCTGAGGCGATGTGCTATGACAATACTTGTTCGGCCCTTCAGTGCACTTTGCAGTGCTGCCTGAACGAGGGCTTCATTTTCTGAATCCAAATGAGCAGTCGCTTCATCTAAAATTACTACTGAAGGGGCTTTAAGCAACAACCGCGCAATGGCTAGCCGTTGCTTCTCACCGCCTGATAACCGGTGTCCTCGCTCCCCCACCATCGTGTCTAATCCATTTGGAAGAGACTCAATGAGTTTCCATATTTGTGCAGACTCGCATGCTGCACGCATTTCATCTTCAGTAGCGTCGATTTTTGCATAACGAAGATTTTCAGCGATTGTTTCATGGAATAAATGTGCGTCCTGCATTACGACACCGATTGCACCGCGCAATGTCTCAAGAGTTAAGTCACGAATGTCTTTTCCATCAATTTCTATTGAACCAGATGTTACGTCATAGAGTCTTGGCAATAGGGCGCTTATCGTAGTTTTACCCGCACCTGATGGACCTACAAGTGCAGTAAGTGTTCCGGCTGGTGCCGTAAATGAAAGCCCATGAAGGATTTCACCACTTTGCACTGTTTCAGGCTTTGCTGCAGATTCAAGTGAAGCAAGAGAGATTTCCTCTGCGCGCGGATAAGAGAAGCTAACATTTCTAAATTCAATTGTCGGATGTGTTGTCTTTAGTTCAATGGCGTTAGGACGATTCTTAACCATAGGCTCTAGATCTAAGACTTCAAAAACTCTTTCAAATGAAACCAATGAAGTCATAACATCGATACGAACATTTGAAAGCGCCGTCAAGGGACCATATAGGCGTGCCAATAGCGCCGTGATTGCAAGCAAAGTTCCGACCGTGACTCCACCACTGATTGCTAAATGTCCACCGATTCCATATGCAAAGGCAGTGGCGATCGCTGCAACGCTTGTTAAAGCGATAAAGAAGAGCCGATTGAGCATAGCCATTTTGATTCCAATGTCTGCAACTCTTCGTGCTCTAGATCTGAAGTATTCGCGTTCGCGAGCAGGTTGACCGTACAGGGCAACCAACATGGCACCTGAAACATTAAAACGCTCGGTCATGGTGCTCGACATCTCAGCGTTGGTGTTGAAGGAGTCGCGGGTTAAAGCTTGAAGTTTGCGGCCGACCCACTTAGTTGGAATCAGAAATGCCGGCAAAAGTAAAAGAGAGAAGATAGTAATCTGCCAAGACAAAATCAACATCGTGGCACCAACGAGAACAAGACTTACAACATTGCTGACAAGGCCAGAAAGTGTTGCAGTAAAAGCCTGTTGCGCGCCCATAACATCGGAGTTAATTCGAGAAATAAGTGCGCCAGTCTGAGTTCGAGTAAAGAATGCGATGGACTGCTTTTGAACATGGCCAAAAACTAGAGAACGAAGATCATAAATTAATCCTTCGCCAATACGAGAGGAGTAGTAACGACCCAACAAGCTCATGCCAGCATCTGCAATTGCTAGTAACCCAACATAGATGGCAAGTTTTGTGACAAGTGCGCCATCCTTTGGAATGACACCTTTATCGATGAGTTGACGTAACAGAAGTGGAGTTGCAACGATTAACACAGCATCTACTACAACTGTAAATAGAAAAATCCAGATACTTAATCGATACGGCTTTGCAAAAGTAAAGATCCGTTTGACCGTTCCAGGCTTTAACTTCTGTGCTTTAACTGAAGGATCAGCTGTCATCGATCTGTGAGTCATCCAAGCCGCATGTTGAGACATGTGACTACCTTATTGAGTTAATGCTCAGACCGTGAATCCAAGTGCTCGAAGTTGGTCACGACCGTCATCAGAAATTTTGTCCGGACCCCAAGGTGGCATCCATACCCAGTTAATCTTTACATCGCTAGTCATGCCAGCTAATGCCGAACGTGTTTGATCTTCGATAACATCTTGCAGCGGACATGCAGCAGAGGTTAAAGTCATATTCAATATTGCAATATTGGCTTCATCGACCATAACGTCATATATAAGCCCGAGATCAACAACGTTGATTCCCAGTTCGGGGTCGACGACATCCTTCATCGCCTCAGTTACATCATCAACACTTGTAGTCATTTACTCTCTCCTTGTGACTGAATTGCTGCATCTTTAAAGGCCATCCATCCAAGCAGGGCACACTTTACCCGTCCTGGAAACTTTGATACTCCAGCAAAAGCAACAGCGTCCTCGAGAATCTCAGGATCCCCATCGGAAGTGCCCTTGCTCGCCATTAGTTGCGAAAATGATTTAGCAATCACATCTGCTTCTTCTAGGCTTTTTTCGATTAATAAATCACTAAGCATTGAAACGCTTGCCTGCGAGATAGAGCAGCCTTGACCATCCCAAGTTAGTGAAGTGATCACATTGTTTTCAATGTTGAGATTGAGAGTAATTTCATCACCACAACTAGTATTCACATGATGAACCTGAGCGGTAAAAATTGGGCTTAAACCTTTGTGCTGCGGGTGTTTGTAGTGATCCAAAATTACTTCTTGATACAGAGAATCTAGTTGCATCAAAACCTCCCAAAGTATTTCTGAGCACCTACAACTGCTTCAACTAAAGCATCAACATCTTGTTCGTCGTTGTATAGATAGAAGGAAGCGCGTGTGGTTGCAGGTACATTCATGCACTTAGCAAGTGGCCAGGCACAGTGATGTCCAGTTCTAACTGCAACTCCTTGACTATCCACAAACTGACCCACATCGTGAGGATGGATATCCTCAATTGTGAAGGCGATCGTTGCGCCTCTGGAAACATTGTTTTGAGGCCCAATAATTCTGATTCCTGGAATAGCAAGCATTTTCTCAAGTGCGTATTCAGTCAAAGAGATTTCATGTTCGCGAATCGCGTCCATGCCGATAGTGGAGAGATAGTTCAATGCTGCACCAAGCCCAACAGCTTGAGCCATGTTCGGAACGCCCGCTTCAAATTTCTGTGGGACGTCCGCCCAGGTTGCATCAGTCATCGTCACGCTGGAGACCATAGAGCCACCAGTTAAAAATGGTGGCAGCGCGTCAAGTAGTTCAGGTTTACCCCATAGAACTCCGACACCAGTTGGTCCAACTGCTTTATGTCCTGAAAAAGCTAAGAAATCAACACCGAGTTCTGTGACATCAACTTTCATATGTGGAACTGATTGACAAGCGTCCAGCACTACAACGGCACCAACCTCATGTGCTCGCGCGACTATCGCCTCAAGCGGATTGATAGTGCCAAGAACATTTGATTGATGGGTAACTGCGACAACTTTGGTGTTACTTGTAATAACTTGATTGATATTACTCAAATCTAAACGCGAGCCTTCAGTTACTTTGAACCAAGAAAGTGCAGCGCCAGTGCGCTTTGCCAACTGCTGCCAAGGGATCAGATTTGCGTGGTGCTCCATCTCGGTTACAACAATTGAGTCATCGCTGTTGAGAGCAAAGCGATTTCCTTTATCGGCGTTGCCCATGGCGTAAGCCACAAGATTGAGAGATTCGGTGGCGTTTTTAGTAAATATGATTTCATTTTCATTTGCCCCGATAAATTCGGCGACAATTGCTCGCGCACCTTCATATGCATCAGTTGCTTCTTCGGCTAATTGATGCGCGCCACGATGGACTGCAGCGTTATGTTTTGAGTAAAAATCACTTTCGGCATTGATTACCGCCCAAGGTTTTTGAGCTGTAGCCCCACTATCTAAATAGACCAATCTTTTGCCGTCGCGAATAGTACGTTCAAAGATTGGGAAATCTTTGCGTACATTCGCAACAGAAAAACTCATCGAAAATTACTTAGTCACGTAATCTGCATATCCATTTGCCTCTAGCTTGTCAGCTAGATCCGGGCCACCTTCTTCAACAATGTGTCCGTTAGCAAAGACATGAACGAAATCTGGCTTAATGTATTTTAGAATTCGTGTGTAGTGAGTAATTAGGAGAACTCCGAGATTGTTATCTGCCTTTGCTCGATTAACTCCCTCAGAAACAATGCGCAGGGCGTCTACATCTAACCCTGAATCTGTTTCATCTAAAATCGCCATCTTTGGTTTTAGTAGCTCAAGCTGCATAATCTCGTGGCGCTTCTTCTCGCCTCCAGAAAATCCCTCGTTTACATTTCTTGTGGCAAATGATGCATCCATATTAAGAGCCTCCATTGCGCCTTTAACTTCTGCAACCCATGTACGAAGCTTTGGAGCTTCACCGCGTAGAGCAGTAGCTGCAGTGCGAAGAAAGTTTGAAACCGAAACCCCCGGAACTTCTACCGGATATTGCATTGCAAGAAAGAGCCCCGCTTTGGCACGTTCGTCAACTGTCATAGCCAATACATCGGCACCATCAAGAGTTACAGAACCGCCAGTGATTGTGTATTTAGGATGACCTGCAATGGAGTAAGCAAGAGTTGATTTTCCTGAGCCGTTAGGCCCCATGATTGCGTGAGTCTCGCCAGATTTAATCGTTAGGTCAACACCTTTAAGAATATCGACTGTTCCATTATCTGTATTGACTGAAACTTTCAGTCCGCGGATTTCTAGAGTGCTCATTTTTTCTCTTCTCTTCTCGTGTACTAAATCTCTACCGTGACGGAATTTCCGTCGATTTTTACTGCATAAGTTTCTAAAGGTTGCGTTGCTGGCAATGTAAGGGCCTGGCCGTTGCGAAGATCAAATTCTGCGCCATGTAACCAACACTCAATCTTGAAATCCGTAATGTCACCTTCAGAAAGTGATGCATCCGAGTGCGTACAAGTGTCATCAACGGCGAAAACTTGATCACCGATCTTTGTGACGCAAATGCTTTTGCCATCTTTTTCAATGCGCATCGGTTTACCTGGTGAAAGCTGGTCCAAAGTTAAATCAGACATTTAGGCACCAGCTCTTTCAAGTTCGCCATCTATGCGATTCATGAGACGTTCCTGGACTTCTTCGTTGTTAATTTCGGAGATGATTTCATTGAAGAAACCACGCACGACCAATCGTCGAGCATCTTCGAGTGTGATTCCACGTGACATCAAATAGAACAGCTGCTCGTCATCAAAGCGGCCAGTGGTACTTGCGTGCCCCGCACCGACAATTTCACCAGTTTCGATTTCAAGATTTGGCACTGAATCTGCTCGCGCACCGTCAGTTAAAAGAAGGTTTCGATTGAGTTCATAAGTATCAGTACCTTCGGCAACGGCGCGAATCAACACGTCACCAATCCAAACAGTGTGTGCATCTCTGCCAGCTAGAGCGCCTTTGTAATTGACTCGAGATTTAGCATGTGGAACTGCGTGATCGACATGCATACGGTGTTCAAAAAACTGACCTGTGGTTGCAAAGTAAACACCTAAGAGTTCTGCAGATGCTCCGGGGGCAGTGAATTCAACCGTTGGAAGGATCCGGACAACATCTCCCCCGACGGTGACCGTTATTGATTTAAAGGTTGCATCTTTATCCACCACTGCGTGGTGACGGGCTGTATATACACTCTTTGAATCGAACTCTTGCAATGAAACAAAAGTCAGACAAGACCCTGGTGCTAAGGAGATTTCAAAATCTTCAGCTAATACTGTCTCACCAATATTTTCAACAATCACCGTAGCTTTTGCATGAGTTCCAAGTGAAATACGAACACGAGAAAGCTCTGCAGAATCGAGAGAGCCTTCTGAGCGCGTCAAAAAGATTGCATCTGCCAGTTCTGTATTGCTGGCGATTGAAAGATGTGCAACATCAACAGCGCCGCCACGAACTCGTTCGATAATTACGTCATCGCTAACTGCAAGAGGGGAAAGTGCTTCACGCGTAAACGTGACACCAGCAGGTAGAGGTGCCTTTGAAATAAGAGAATGGCGCTGCGATGTAACGCATGTCCCATCGTGCAGACCGCGAAGTCGTTTGAGCGGCGTGAAACGCCACGCTTCTTCTCGTCCAGTCGGTGTTAAGTAATTAGTTGCTAAAACTGACATTAACCAACGGCACCTTCCATTTGAAGTTCGATAAGACGATTGAGTTCGAGGGCATATTCCATAGGAAGTTCTCGGGCGATTGGTTCGATAAATCCACGAACAATCATCGCCATGGCTTCATCTTCAGTTAATCCTCTTGACATCAAATAGAAAAGTTGATCATCTGAGATTTTTGAAACAGTGGCTTCGTGTCCCATTGATACATCATCTTCACGAATATCTACATAGGGATATGTATCTGAACGTGAGATCGTGTCAACAAGCAGGGCATCGCATTTAACAGTGCTCTTGGAATGATGCGCGCCTTCTTGAACTTGGACAAGTCCACGGTATGAAGTGCGACCACCATTGCGTGCAACAGATTTCGAAATTACAGATGATGATGTGTAAGGAGCGGCGTGAACCATCTTTGCACCTGAATCTTGATGCTGGCCTTCTCCAGCAAAAGCAAGAGACAGCGTCTCGCCCTTTGCGTGTGGCCCCATCAAAAAGATAGCTGGGTACTTCATGGTTACTTTTGAACCAATATTTCCATCCACCCATTCCATTGTCGCGCCCTCTGCACAGGTAGCGCGCTTTGTTACCAAGTTGTAAACATTGTTAGACCAGTTTTGAATCGTGGTGTAACGAACACGTGCACCTTTTTTCACAATGATTTCTACAACAGCTGAGTGCAGCGAATCTGATTTATAGATTGGTGCAGTACAACCTTCTACGTAGTGAATATAGGAATCCTCGTCGGCAATGATTAGTGTGCGTTCGAACTGCCCCATATTCTCAGTATTAATACGGAAATATGCTTGAAGTGGAATATCTACGTGCACGCCTTTAGGGACATAGATAAAGGATCCGCCCGACCAAACCGATGTATTTAGAGCGGCAAATTTATTATCACCAACAGGAATTACAGTTCCGAAATACTCTTTAAAGAGTTCAGGGTGCTGCTTGAGCGCGCTATCTGTATCAAGAAAGATCACGCCTTGTTTTTCAAGATCTTCACGAATTGAATGATAAACAACTTCGGATTCGTACTGAGCGGCTACACCAGAAACTAAGCGCTGCTTCTCTGCTTCAGGGATACCTAAGCGATCGTAAGTATTTTTGATCTCATCAGGCAAATCATCCCAAGTCGCTGCTTGCTTTTCAGTTGAGCGAACGAAATATTTGATCGTATCGAAAAAGATTCCGGAGAGATCTGATCCCCAGTTAGGCATCGGCTTCTTTTCAAAGAGTCCCAAACCTTTAAGGCGTAGATCCAACATCCACTGTGGTTCAGATTTCTTCGCAGAAATATCGCGCACAACATCTTCATTAAGTCCACGTTTTGCATTTGTGCCTACATCGGACTTATCGGACCAACCATATTCATAGTTGCCGATTCCTTCGAGTTCTGGATGTGCGATAGTCATGCACGTACCTTTCGCTTTGTTGGGGCGGATATTTTCGGTATAAAAGTCGTACACACGCCATCACCGTGCGCAATTGTTGCTAAGCGCTGAACATGAGTTCCAAGAAGACGAGAAAGCGCTTCAGTCTCGGCTTCACAAAGTTGAGGAAACTCAGATGCAACATGTGCAATTGGGCAGTGATGCTGGCAAAGCTCTTCACCCATTGGTTTTTGATGAATACTCGCGGCGTAGCCTTGCTCGCTTAAGAATTCTGCGATTGCTTCAGATTTATTTGCCTTACTGGAAATTGAGACATTTGCTTTACGTTCGATGTCTTCTGCTCTTGATTGAGCAAAGCTGGTGACTAAGTGATCTCCAGAGTGCACTGACATAAATTTAAGTGCTGCAACAGCTAAATCATCATAAGAATGTTCAAACTGCTCTCGACCTTTATCACTCATTACAAAAACTTTTGAAGGACGACCTCGACCACGAATAAGTGCCGAATGTGGTTCGCGCGCCTGAAGTACTCCATCTCCAACAAGAAGATCCAGGTGTCGACGGATTCCTGCAGCTGTCAGTCCTAAACGCTCACCCAATACGGCTGCAGTTGATGGTCCATTTTCAAGAATTGAGCGGGCCACAAGGTCACGGGTGCGTGAATCATCACCGGGAAGTGCGCTGGGTTGGCTGCTCATTTTCACAACAGTATTGTGTCGTAATTCGACACCTTCGGCCACTCGGCCCGCCTAAGGCGCCTGAGCCATAGGGTTGGGCTATGGCATCCACACGCGCAGCTCGTGCCCTTTCCCCTCTGACCTTGGCCTTACTTATTTCTCAAGCCGCGATCGTCGTTACGGGAGGCGCGGTTCGGCTGACAGGCTCGGGACTTGGATGCCCCACATGGCCCGAGTGCACTCCGGGTTCATACGTGCCAATCAAAAATCAGGCAGAAGGAACAGTTCACTCCTGGATTGAGTTTACAAATCGATTGCTAACTTTCGTGATGGTTGCCATTGCTATTGCGACATTAATCGCAGTGTTCAAGGCAGGCCGAAAAGATCTTCGCTTCCTTGCAATTGGCCAATTTTTGGGAATTTTTGGTCAAGGCGTGCTTGGCGGCATAACAGTTCTTACGCACCTGAATCCGATATCTGTGGCAAGCCACTTCTTACTCTCAACGATCTTAATCGCTGCAGCTACATCTCTTCATTCACGGCGCAAAGCACCAGCGGTAAAAACTGGAATTAAGGGACAGATAAATAGCTATTCAAAGGTTCACGTTATGTGGGCAACTTTTGTAATTATTTTAGGAACCGTAGTTACTGGTGCCGGCCCACACGCTGGAGATTTTCAAGCGCCTCGCTTACACATCAGGATTCAAGAGGCAGCATTGATGCATGGAGTTGCAGTTGCCATTCTTATCTTCTTTACCATTGCTTTCTATTTGCGCAAAGATATTTCTTCATTAACTAAGAGCCGACTCTTAATCTTTTTCTTAGTTTCAATGGCACAAGGATCGATTGGTTACATTCAATATCTGCAAGGTGTGCCGCAGCTTTTAGTAGCAGCGCATTTATTAGGTTCGGCTTTAGTTTGGATTGCAGCGTGGCAAATCTGGCTTTCAGTTCAGTTTAAGGAAATGGAAATAAATTAATGAGTCCAATTACAGGATGGTCAGAATTAGATGATCGCGCCGTGGCTTATGCCCGTGCTTTAGCTGCAGATGCGGTACAAAAAGTTGGCAATGGCCACCCAGGTACTGCGATGTCTTTGGCACCGGTTGCCTATAACCTATTTCAGCGTCATCTAGTCCATGACCCTTCTGATGCAAAATGGCTTGGCAGAGATCGCTTTATCTTGTCATGTGGCCACTCATCTTTAACTCTATATATTCAACTTTTTCTAAGTGGATATGGATTAGAACTAAAAGATCTGCAAGAGTTTCGTACTTGGGGTTCATTGACACCAGGTCACCCTGAGTTCGGCCATACCGTTGGTGTTGAAATGACAACTGGTCCATTAGGCCAAGGTGTTGCAACCGCTGTTGGAATGGCAATGGCAGCACGTTATGAACGTGGATTACTAGATCCCGCTGCACCCGCCGGTAATTCCCTCTTTGATCACAGTATCTGGGTTATCTGTTCAGATGGAGATTTGCAAGAAGGAGTAAGTGCAGAGGCATCATCCCTTGCTGGCACACAAGAATTAGGCGCACTCAATGTTATTTATGATGACAATCGCATTTCGATTGAAGGCGATACCCATAATGCATTTACTGAAGATGTATCTGCGCGTTACCGTGCTTACGGGTGGCATGTAATCGATGTTGCTGCCGCTGCAAATGGAAATGTTGATCTGGCTTCACTAGATAAGGCAATGGTTGAAGCAAAAAATGAAACCACTAAACCCACTTTGATTCGTATGAAATCAGTGATTGCTTGGCCAGCTCCAAAGGCACAGGGTACCGCTGGTTCACATGGTTCAGCCCTTGGTGATGAAGAGATTGCAGCAACTAAAGTTGCACTGGGATTAAATCCAGATGAAAAGTTTGCAATGCCTGCCGAAGTATTGGAACATGCACGCCAAGTTAAAGTAAGAGGCGCAAAGTTGCGTACTGATTGGGATTCAAAATTTGCATTATGGCAATCTGCTAATCCAGACAAAGCAACGTTGTTAGCACGCCTTCTTACTAAAGAGCTTCCCGTAGGTTGGGATGCAGATATTCCAGTATTTGTTCCTGGTAAAGATGTCGCAACTCGCGCAGCATCGGGCCAAGTAATCAATGCAATCGCAAAGAGACTGCCTGAGTTTTGGGGAGGCTCAGCTGATCTTGCTGGATCAAATAACACCAGTATTGAAGGTGGTGGATCATTTCTACCTGCAACGAGTGCAATTAAAGGCGCCAATCCCTACGGTCGCATAATCCACTTTGGTATTAGAGAACATGCAATGGGTTCAATTCTAAATGGAATTGCAATTCATGGACTTAGCCGATCATTTGGTGGCACATTCGCTGTCTTTAGCGATTACATGCGTGGCGCAGTTCGATTAGCAGCGCTTATGAATGTTGCATCAACATTTGTGTGGACGCACGATTCAATTGGTGTGGGCGAAGATGGTCCTACCCATCAACCCATCGAACACTTTGCAGCCCTTCGCGCTATCCCGGGTCTAGATGTTATTCGACCTGGTGATGCCAACGAAGTAACCGAATGCTGGAAGCAAATTCTTATTCGTGGACGGGCTGCAGGAATATTGTTATCGCGCCAAAACTTACCCGTATTTGATCGCAATGATTGTGCTCCTGCAACGGGCAGCGCCAAGGGAGCATATGTTCTCAAGGACGCTACCGATGCTAAAGCGATTTTGATTGCAACGGGCTCTGAAGTTTCACTTGCTATTGATGTTCAAAAGGCACTGGCTGCGCAAGGAATTGCAGTGAGAGTTGTAAGCGCTCCCTGTCTTGAATGGTTTGCCGAACAAGATCAAGCTTACAAAGACTCAGTTCTGCCCCCTTCAGTTAAATTGAAGGTCAGTATTGAAGTTGGAATCGCACAGGGTTGGCGTGAACTAATCGGTGATGCTGGCATTGCAATCTCCCTTGAGCATTACGGAGCATCAGCTGATGCAAAGAGGCTTTTCAACGAATTTGGCTTCTCGGTTGATGCAATTGTTAACAAGATTACGGCGGCCTTATAAATGAGCGTTGCCGATGTAGCTGCCGGTGGAACATCTATCTGGCTTGATGATTTATCAAGGGCAAAAATCAGGGGATCGGATGCGCATTCATTGCCATCTCGAATCGCACACTCCGGTGTTGTTGGCGTAACAACTAATCCCTCGATTTTTGGAGCTGCGATCGCGGGAGCAGAAGAATATTCTGCAGATATCGCTTCGATGAAAAACCTCGATGTCGATTCAGTAGTTCAGAAATTAACTACCGATGATGTTCGCGCAGCTTGTGACCTATTTAAGGATATTTACTCTGCCACAAAGGGTGTAGATGGTCGCGTAAGTATTGAGGTAGATCCACGTCTTGCACATGAGACTGATGCAACGATTGCTGCGGGCAAAGAATTGTGGGCGATAGTTGATCGTCCGAATTTGATGATTAAAGTTCCGGCAACCATTGAAGGCCTTCCAGCAGTTACTGCGCTCATTGCCGCCGGTATATCAGTTAATGTCACATTAATTTTTTCAGTCAAGCGCTACGGCGCTGTTATCGATGCGTACATGAGGGGAATTGAAGCAGCAACTAATCCGGGTCATGTGCATTCGGTAGCCTCATTCTTCGTCAGTCGCATCGATTCTGCCGTCGACGCACTTCTTAAAAAGGATGGGTCGGATTCTGCTACTGCTTTGCTTGGTAAGGCAGCAATCGCAAACGCGCATTTGGCATATCAATTATTTGAAGAGAAATTTTCTTCACCAAGATGGCAAACCCAGGTCGAGCGAGGCGCAGTTAAACAGCGCCCACTGTGGGCATCAACTGGAGTTAAGGATCCTGCATACGATGACACTCGCTATGTTGTCGAATTAATCGCCCCCGAAACAGTTAACACAATGCCACAAGCAACACTTGACGCGGTTATGGATCATGGAAAAGTTAGAGGTAACGCAATTACTTCGCAATACCCGGCCGCCGTCGAAGTATTCAAAGCTCTGTCTGCACTCAATATCTCACTGGATACAGTGACTTCTGAATTAGAAATTGATGGAGTAAAGAAATTTGCACAAGCATGGAATGAACTACTAGAGAATGTAAAGGCAGCGCAAAGACAATGATTTCAATTACCGGAAAGTCACTAACTAAAATCGATCGCAATGACCCGCGGTATTTAGCGATATTGGCTGCGCATTTACGCCTAGTAACTAAAGATTCAACTATCTGGGGTCAAGATGCCCAGCCCGAGGCCGCGCTTCGATTGAACTGGATCGATCTTCCAGAAACCTCTCGCGAACTGCTTCCAGCGCTAGATGCTCTGTGTGCAAAGCATCGCGATAAGGAAACTGTAATTTTGTGCGGAATGGGTGGATCATCCCTTGGCCCAGAAGTTATCGCTCAAAGCTTTAAAAAGAATCTATTTGTCCTAGATTCAACTGACCCCAATTACGTGGCACATGCTCTCGATTGCGATCTCGAAAAAGCGATTGTTGTAGTTAGCTCTAAATCTGGTTCAACTATAGAAACCGCATCACAGCGGGCCCTGTTTGAAGCAGCTTTCACTAATGCATCACTTAAGCCACAAGATCACATCGTTATTGTTACCGATCCAGGTTCACCGCTAGATAAAGCTTCACGTAGCGATGGATACACAGTAATTAATGCAGACCCCAATGTTGGTGGAAGATTTAGCGTTCTTAGTGCATTTGGATTAGTTCCTGCAGCACTTATCGGTGTCGATGTTTCAGTTCTTCTTGATAATGCCAGTGACTCCAAATCAGCATTTATCGCAGATCCAAACATTGTTGTAGATATCGCTTACTTGCTCGCATATTGCGCAGGGCAGTATCTCTCCTTTACTGATTTCGGTTCAGATATGCCTGGCTTAAGTGATTGGGCAGAACAGCTGGTTGCTGAATCAACAGGAAAAAATCAAGTGGGGAGATTGCCTATCGTTATTGAAAAGAGCGAAGACTCCCCCAATGTTTTCTCTATCGCGTATGCAGGAACTGCCGATCTAGTTGTTGACGCAGATCTTGCTTCACAATTCATTATTTGGGAATGGGTAACGGCGTTGATTGGTGCAGCACTTGCTATCGATCCGTTCAATCAACCCAATGTAACTGAAGCCAAAGAAGCAACATCATCCTTGCTCAAGGAGTGGAATGGCGTGCTTCCAACTTTCACCGCTACAAACAAAGAGGGTGAAGTGGAAATTTTTGGCGAAGGAGCAAATCTAGAAATTTCCTTGAAAAGCTTTATTCAATCAATTCCTGAAGGTGGCTATGTAGCGGTAATGGCTTATTTGGATCGCAAGGATGACGCGGCTATTGCGCAGATTCGATCCGAGTTAAGTCACAAAATTGGACGCCCAGTTACCTTTGGATGGGGTCCGCGCTTCCTACATTCCACCGGTCAGTTCCATAAAGGTGGCCAACAAAATGGAGCCTTCCTTCAGATCACCGGCGATAGCAATACTGATATTGCGATTCCTGGTCAGAGCTTTGGTTTTAAAACGCTCGTGGCTGCACAAGCTTTGGGCGATGGGAAAGCGTTAGCCTCAAGAAAATACCCGCTCCTTCGATTCAATCTTACAAATCGCAGTGCGGGTATTACTGAACTACTTAATGCGGTAAAAGCTCTTTAGTCTTCGTCATCTCCACGAAGTTTACGAAGTGCTTCTTCTAAAATCTTTTCACCTTCGGCATCTGTACGACGCTCTTTAACGTAGGCAAGGTGAGTCTTGTATGGCTCATTCTTAACTGGGCTAGGCGGATTATTGCGATCGCGACCTGCTGGGTAACCACACTTTGGGCAATCCCATTCAGCAGGGATTACTACCGTTTCTTCTACTGCAAACGATGGACGGACTTCATGTCCATTGGCACAGAAATATGAAACATATGCGCGAGCAATCGAATCACCGCGTTCTGCCTCGCCCATTGGGCCGGCGCCGACTCGGCTTCCGCGAATTGCACTTGCCATGTATTACTCCTTTTAACTTAAAAAAATGAAGAGGGCAGAAAGTTTTACTTAAGTACAAGACTCAAGGCAACGACAAATGCGAACCACAATCCGCCAACAACGATTGTGATGCGATCAAGGTTTCTTTCTACAACAGATGATCCGCCGTAGTTAGTTGAGATTCCACCACCAAATAGGTCTGAAAGTCCGCTGCCCTTGCCCTTGTGCAGAAGGACGAGAAGAATCATGAGAACGCTGGTAATGACAAGCAGGATTGATAGAGCTAATTTCACGTTGTCGAACTCCTTGTTTCGTAGAGGGTAAGGATACCTGTAAAAGCCGGCTAGGCCTTACTCGGATTGCGCGTGGAACTTAACAATCTTGGCTAATTCCTCAGGATCAAGGCTGGCTCCCCCAATTAGGGCTCCATCTACATCTTCCTTTTTCATGATTTCAGCGACGTTCGAAGATTTTACTGAACCGCCATAAAGGATACGCATATTTGAGGCAATCTCAGCAGAGCCGATATTTTCAATCTCTTCACGAATAGCCGCACAGACCTCTTGAGCATCTTCAGGAGTAGCGACCTTGCCTGTACCGATGGCCCAAACTGGCTCGTAAGCGATAACAATTTTTTTAAGTTCTGGCTTGGTGAAACCTTCAAGGCCGGCACGAACCTGGCGGATCACATGACTTACATGAGCACCAGATTCGCGGATTGCTAGCTCTTCGCCAACACAGAAGATTGGAATAATTTCATTTGCAAGTGCTGCCTTAATCTTTCGGTTAATCAGCGCATCGGATTCAGCATGAATTGCACGTCGCTCTGAGTGACCGATTAAAACGTAGGTGCAACCCAACTTATGCAACATTGATCCTGCAATGTCACCAGTAAAGGCTCCACTTGCTTCAGGTGAAAGATCCTGCGCACCATAAGTTAAGCGCAAGCGATCGCCATCAATAAGAGTTTGGATCGAACGGATATCTGTAAATGGCGGGATGATTGCAACATCAACTGCGTCGTAATCTTTGTCATCAAGGGAATAAACCAGTTTCTGGGCAACTGCAATCGCCTCAAGGTGATTGAGATTCATCTTCCAGTTTCCAGCCATTAATGGTTTACGCATTATTACTCCCTATAAGCCAAGTGCTTGAAGGCCAGGAAGTTCCTTGCCCTCTAAATATTCTAATGAGGCTCCCCCACCAGTTGAAATATATCCAAAATCAGAATCTGCAAAACCTAAAGCACGAACTGCAGCGGCCGAGTCTCCCCCACCGACAACAGAGATTCCAGAGACCTTTGTTAAAGCTTCGGCAACTGTTTTTGTGCCGGCGGCAAAGTTAGCAAACTCAAATACTCCCATAGGGCCGTTCCAAAATACCGTCTTACATTTTTCAATCTCTACTGCAAATGACTTGGCAGACTCTGGTCCGATATCTAATCCCATTTGATCTGCAGGAATTGAATCCGTTGAAACCAAAGTAGGTTGTGAATCGGCTGAAAATGATGGCGCAACCACAATATCTGTTGGAAGAACCAGCTTTACTCCCTTTTCGGCAGCCTTTGCAATTAAGCCCTTAACTACGTCGAGCATCTCTTCTTCAACAAGTGAAGTACCAATCTCTTTGCCTTGGGCTTTTAGAAAAGTGAAAACCATTCCGCCACCAATTGCTAAGACATCGACTTTGCCCAACAGATTTTCAATAACACCTAACTTGTCAGAAACCTTTGCCCCACCCAAAACAACGCCATAAGGACGCTCTGGATTGATTGTAAGTTTCTTCAAAACCTCAACTTCGGCGGCAACTAAAATTCCTGCAGCATGTGGCAAGAGCTTAGGAAGATCAAATACTGAAGCGTGCTTGCGGTGGACTGCACCAAAACCATCGCCTACGTAAAAATCTGCCAACTTCGCTAACTCTGCTGCTAGGACAGCGCGTTCAGATTCTTCTTTACTAGTTTCTGCAGCACTAAATCGAATATTTTCTAGAAGAAGTATCTGTCCGGGCAACAAAGCAGAAGATGCTTTCGTGACCGCAGAACCAGTTACTTCTGAAAGAAAGATAATCTCGCGACCTAAAAGCTCCCCAAGACGCTTTGCAACCGGTGCTAATGAAAGTTCAGGTTTAGCTTCACCTTTTGGCCGGCCCAAGTGAGCAGCGATTACTAAGGATGCACCTTTTTCAAGTAGCAGTTCAATAGTTGGAAGCGAGGCCTTGATACGGCCATCATCTTTAATAACCCCTTCTTTCAAAGGGACGTTGAGATCACAGCGTAGAAAGACTCGCTTTCCAACTACATCAATAGTTGCAAGATCTGACATTAAAGAGTTTTACCAACGTAAGTAATGAGATCAACTAGACGGTTTGAGTAACCCCACTCGTTGTCATACCAACCAACGATCTTGACCTGGTTGCCAATTACCTTGGTTAGACCTGAATCGAAGATACATGATGATGGGTCTGTCACGATATCTGATGAAACGATTGGATCTTCAGTATAAGAAAGGAAGCCCTTGAGCTCACCAAGTGATGCGGCCTTCATCGCTGCATTGATTTCTGCAGCTGTTGCTTCCTTAGCAAGTTCAACAGTTAAATCTGTTGCCGATCCTGTTGGGACAGGAACACGCATTGCATAACCATCTAGCTTGCCCTTGAGCTCTGGCAAAACCAAAGCAATTGCCTTGGCAGCACCTGTTGACGTTGGAATCATGTTTGTCGCAGCTGCGCGTGCTCGACGTAGATCCTTATGTGGGAAATCAAGGATTACCTGGTCATTTGTATAAGCGTGAATTGTCGTCATTAAACCTTTAACAATTCCCCAGTTATCGTTTAGAACCTTTGCCATTGGAGCCAGGCAGTTTGTTGTACATGAAGCATTTGAAATGATGTTGTGCTTTGAACCATCATATTTTTCATGGTTAACACCCATAACGATTGTGATGTCTTCATCAGTTGCTGGAGCAGAGATGATGACCTTCTTGGCTCCTGCAGTGATGTGCTTTTGAGCATCGGCTGCCTTTGTAAAGATGCCTGTTGATTCAACTACAACGTCGGCTTTAACTGAGGCCCAAGGCAAGTTTGCTGGATCGCGCTCTGAGAAAACTTTGATTGTCTTTCCGTCGACAGTGATTGAATCATCTGTGTAAGTAACTTCAAGGCCCAAGCGGCCCAAAATTGAGTCGTACTTAAGCAGGTGGGCCAAGGTCTCATTTGGTGTGAGGTCATTGATTCCGACGATATTGATTTCTGGGTTTGTAAGAGATGCACGGAAGAAGTTGCGTCCGATGCGTCCAAAACCATTGATTCCGACATTAATCACAGTAAGTGTCCTTGCTACTAAAGGGGCTTAAAACGAAAAAGCCCAACTGTTGAGATAAGCATTAAATCTGCCACAACGTTGGGGTCTTAGGAGTAATGCTAGCAGTGGCTATTGCGTGAACTCTTCGGTAACGCAGGTGTTTAATTCAACAAATCTGGCGAAAGGCCACTTTCAGTATCTGGAATCCCTAACTCTGAGGCTCGTTTATCGGCCATGGCAAGTAATCGTCGTATGCGCCCGGCAATTGCATCCTTTGTCATAGGAGGCGTGGCCAAAGAGCCCAGCTCTTCAAGAGATGCTTGGCCGTGATTAATGCGCAGTTCGCCAGCCTCCTTTAAATGATCTGGGATTGTCGGACCAAGGATCTCCATTGCACGCGCGACTCGGGCAGCAGCAGCTACTGCCGCTCGCGCCGAGCGTCGAAGGTTGGCATCGTCAAAGTTTGCAAGTCGATTAGCCGTGGCCCGGACTTCGCGGCGCATCCGTCGTTCTTCCCAGGCAAGTACGGATTCATGTGCACCTAACCGTGTTAAAAGAACTCCAATTGCATCACCATCTCGAATAACTACTCGATCGACTCCTCGAACTTCACGAGCCTTGGCGACTATTCCCATTCGACGAGCGGCACCTACGAGTGCAAGGGCGGCTTCAGGTCCGGGGCAAGTAATTTCAAGAGATGACGATCGACCCGGTTCGGTGAGTGAACCATGAGCTATAAACGCACCTCGCCATGCAGCCTCTGAATCGCATATTGCGGCAGAAACAACTTGAGGAGGAAGTCCACGAACTGGTCGACCATTTGCATCGACTAATCCAGTCTGTCGTGCAAGAGAATCACCAGCTTCAATTACACGAACCACATAACGCGAACCTTTGCGCAGACCGCTTGAAGACAGAACCGCTAAGTCGGAGTCATGTCCGTAAATATCGGCAATATCTTTGCGAAGCCTTCTGGCACTTTGTGAAGTATCAAGTTCGACCTCAATCAAAATCTTTCCAGCTGCAATATGTAGGCCGCCGGCGAAACGAAGAAGAGATGAAACTTCGGCTTTTCGACAGCAAGGCTTAGTTATTGAGATACGACTAAGTTCGTCTTTAACTGATGCTGTCATTGCCATGGTCTTATCCAACCAGTTTTGGGCCCATGATGTGGTCCAAATGAAGAGTCAATTTTGCGACATCGTGATGCACGCTGCCTGGCGCTCTGCGAATATCGGTAGTTATGACCCGGCCGCCCAACTTGGCGGCTGCATCATTTAGGGCAACTGAGTTTCGCACCACTGATGAGTCAACGAGGCAGTAGTCAATTGTTAAATCGGGGGCATAATTATGAAAAAATTCAAGATGTTCTTCAGGAGTCGAACCTGCAAACTCTTCTCCGGTTGTTGAACTAGATGCATCTAGATTAAGGATCAAAACCTTCTTTGCCTTAGTGCGAATCAGAGCATCTTGTTGCATTGGGACCATCAAATGAGGCATCACCGATGAAAACCATGAACCAGGTCCCATTGTTATCCAATCGGCGGTCCTAATGGCGGTTAATACCTCTGGCAGAGCTTGAGGATTTTCTGGAATGACGCGAAGTGATTCGATACGACCTTTTGCAGTAGCTACCTCTTTTTGTCCGCGAACGACTATGCGACCAGTTGAAGTATTAAAAGTTCCTTCAATATCTAAAGGAATCGCGGCCATTGGAAGAACGCGCCCGATAACTTTTAAAAGTTGTCCAACTCGATCGAGCCCTACTACAGGATCTTCATTCTCATTCCACAGAGAAGCAAGTAAAAGATTGCCCATTGCATGGCCGTTAAGTGAACCCTCGCTTTCAAATCGATGTTGCATGATGTTGGCCCATGTTCGGCCCCATTCATCATCGGCGCAAAGGGCCGCTAACGCCATACGCAAATCACCCGGTGGAAGTATTGGAAACTCTTCCCTCAAACGGCCACTTGATCCGCCATTGTCGGCAACAGTAACAACTGCAGTAATTTCATTTGTCAGCTGTCGAAGCGCAGACAGGGTCGCCGCTAAACCATGTCCTCCCCCAAGTGCAACTATTTTTTGCAAGTTTTACTCTCGACCGACATCTCGGTGAGTTGCATAAGCAGATACATCACCGGCAGTTAATTGCCGAGCAATCTCCTCGGCAATTGCCACACTTCGATGTTTTCCACCTGTACAGCCAACAGAAATAGTCACATACTTTTTTCCCTCGTGCATGTAACCAGGAAGCATTGATGAAATGAGATGGACATAATCCTGTACAAAATCAGATACGCCCTCGCTTCCTAATACTTTTTCGCTCACTTGTTGAGTCAATCCGGTAAGGGGACGAAGTTCAGGTATCCAGTGGGGGTTTGGAATAAACCGACAATCCAGAACCAGATCTGAATCAACTGGAATTCCATACTTATAACCGAATGAAAGCACATTGATTCGAATTCCCTGAATCTTTCCTCCACCGAAGATTTCGCCAATACGTTTTTCTAGTTGATGAACATTGAGATTAGATGTATCGATAGCTATATCGCACTCAGCCCGTACTTTTTCCAACTTTGCACGTTCGCGCGCGATTCCATCGACGATTCGATCTCCGCCTTGTAATGGATGCGGACGGCGAGTCGATTCAAAGCGTTGAACTAAAGCCTGATCAGTTGCATCGAGAAAGACCAATCGGTAGGCGGAATTATTACTTTTTAATTCAGCTAATGCTGCAGTAAGTTCGTCGAAGAAATGACCGCCTCGAACATCCACAACAACTGCATATTCTTTTCCTGCAGCTCCAGTTCCTTTACTTACCAACGCTGGTAACAATGCCGGCGGAAGATTATCGACAACATACCAACCCAAATCTTCAAGTGCGTGGGCAACAGTAGAGCGTCCCGCCCCAGACATTCCCGTCAATACCAAAACTTCGTTGGTAGTCATGGCTTCATCCTCTTACATCTGTCAAGAACCCAGCAACACGTTCCATTGTCTTATCCAAATAAGCAGGCAGCATGGCTTTATGTTCAGAATTGGAGGTTTCATACAAATAATTGAGCAGTACTAGCCGTCGCTGCAGTAAAAGCGATGCCATTTGTTGATGGGTATAGCTTGGCAAAGGTTGGATTGCACGATATCCCTCTAGCAACGCCTCCTTTTGCTCTGGCGTATCGAGATAGTAGAGACATACGGCTAAATCCTGTTGAGGGATGCCGAATCCGCAATCATCAAAATCAAAGAGTGCCAGTTGACCCTCGTGCCACATGAGGTTCCATCCATGTAAATCTCCGTGAATTATCTGATTTGGAGTTGTTACATATAAATCGCGAGTGTCGAATTGAATAATTTCTACCGCTTCGCGAATAAGCCTCAATTGCCCCGAAGGCACGAGAGAGTTTTCACAAAGTAGAAAGTCTTCGGTGCCCCACAACCAATGATCAAAAGTCGGCAGCTTGGCAGGCGCGGTTAAAGTGAAATCCTTAGAGCTCCTATGCAAAGTTGCCATAGCCATTCCTACCTGAAACATCTGTTCTGGAACCGCATCATCACCAACCTCTTCCCCATCGAGCCAGGTATAGAGAACTGCTTTTAAAGTACGACCAGAATCCTCATGCAATGACACAGTTATAAACTCATTAGATTGATTTGCAACTGGGCGAGGAACGGTTATTCCTGGAATTCTAGCGAGAAAATTAACCCATTCAATCTCTGCCAACATATTTTCTAGCGTTCTAGTTGAATTTATATTTATGCGTAGGGCGAACTGTTCCGCAGATTGTGTAACGACTGAAAATGTTGCATTAAATTCATAATTTATAGATTTAATTTCTGCATCTATTAGCCCATACTCCTTGAGAATGCCGTGAGCGCTAAATGTTAGGGATTTTACTTGCTCTTCAATTGAAAGCTCAAAGAAAATATTATTCATAGCTAGTTTTCTAGAATCTCGCCAGTGGCGGTATTAATTTGTTGCTTATGCATTGTTAAAAGATCCTCAACTATGACTGTGGCGATCTTTGGACCTATGCCGGGCGTTGCAGCAATATCTTCGACCGTTGCCTTCTTAATTGCTGCAACTGATCCAAAACGCTCTAGCAATGCTTTTCTACGGGCTTGTCCTAGCTGAGGAATTTCATCGAGAATCGATTCCAGCATCACTTTGGATCGTCGCGACCTATGAAATGTGATTGCGAATCTATGAGCTTCATCGCGGATGCGTTGCAGCAAGTAGAGACCTTCACTTGAACGCGGCAGAATCAATGGATCAGGTGAACCTGGAATCCATACTTCTTCCAATCGCTTGGCAAGTCCGCATAAAGCGATATCTGTAATACCGAGTTCAGATAAAGCGCGGGCGGCAGCATTGACTTGTGGTTGACCGCCATCGACAACTATAAGTTGAGGCGGGTAAGAAAACTTACTCAATTTGCCGCCGAGTTCGGCCACCTCGGCCTCATCCACACTTCGATCATCAAGCAAGCGCTTTAACCTTCTAGTAATAACTTGATGCATAGCACGGGTGTCATCAAAACCCTCATCGGTATTAATAATGAATCTGCGATATTCACTTTTCTTAGCTAGCCCATCTTCGAAAACAACCATCGAAGCAACCACTGATGTCCCTGAAATATTTGAAATATCAAAACACTCAATACGAAGTGGCGTGCGCTCTAAATCTAAAGCTCCCTCGATTTCAAGTAGCGCTTTACCGCTAACAGCGGCATCACTTGCTCTCTTGCTTAGGAATTGAATAAGGGAGTACTGGGCGTTTCGTTTTACGGTGGCGAGGATTTCTACTTTTTCACCTCGCTGCGGAACTTTTAAAGAAACTGGTGCCCCTCGTAGCCCAGTAAGCCAGGCTTCTAACGCTGATGCATCTAACGGGCGTTCATTTATCAAGATTTCTGCGGGAATATCACTGGGTGAACTTTGACTATAGATTGAGTAAAAGAGCGCACCCATTTCATCGTCACCTTCAAGAGATCTACTCTGATCGACAATCCAAGAACGAGAACCCTTTATGGCGCCTCCGCGGACAATGAATATTGATCCCGCCGCATGTGCCCCATCATGATGAATCGCAACAATATCGGCAGTGAGGTTTTCAGGAAGAGCTGCTTCAGCTGACTCTTGTGCCCGTTCGATTGCACCTATTGAGTCCCGAATCTTGCTTGCTCGTTCAAACTCTTCGCGTTGAGCAGCAAGCGCCATCTCTGATTTCAACGTCGGAACAATATCGGCATTGCCGTTAGACATAAAAGAGACTAAACGATTAGAGAGCTCCTTGTGATCCTCTTTACTAATCCATTCAACACAGGGTGCTGCACATTTACCAATGTCGCCTAATAAGCATTGTCGTTTTGAACGTTGTGCGCGTTGGAAATTACTTGTGGTGCATGAGCGTATTGGAAAGGTTTTA
Source organism: uncultured Actinomycetes bacterium (assembly GCA_903825015.1). Taxonomy (GTDB): domain Bacteria; phylum Actinomycetota; class Actinomycetes; order Nanopelagicales; family Nanopelagicaceae; genus Planktophila. The sequence continues at coordinate 6,474 of CAIJYZ010000042.1, read as the reverse complement.
AGAATTACATCAAAAGTGCTTCGCAGGGCCCATGTATGAGTAAAGGGTCCGAAATATGAAATACCAGGGCGTTTTGATTTTCGCGTTATAAAAATTCTGGGAAATTCTTCATTACTAGTTATCGCAAGATAGGGATAAGACTTGTCGTCACGAAACTGCACGTTGTAATGAGGCGCATATTGTTTAATCCACGAAAACTCTAGTTGTAGAGCCTCTACTTCGGTGTCCACAATCGTCCAGTCAACTCGAACGGCTTGATGAACCATTCGATAAGTCTTCTCCGCTAAATTGCCTTGAAAATAATTGCTGAGTCGATTTTTTAAATTAATCGCCTTGCCTACATAGATAACCGTGTCAGTAGCATCGTAGAAGCGATAGACCCCAGGAAGCTTTGGAATATCGGTTGGGCGATAACTTTGGGGATCTGCCATAACAGCTACTTCTTAGTCGCTACTTTTCGATTACTTGCCAAGATTTCACCTAAGAACTGACCGGTGTAACTGGCTTTTACTTTCGCGACATCCTCAGGTGTTCCTTCGGCAACTACTAGTCCCCCACGGAAGCCTCCTTCAGGTCCCATATCGATGACCCAATCGGAGGATTTAATGACATCCAAATTATGTTCGATAACCACAACGGTATTGCCGGTATCAACTAAACGATTAAGTACGCCCAAAAGTTTGCTGACATCTTCAAAGTGCAGCCCAGTTGTTGGTTCATCTAAGACATAAATTGTTCTTCCAGTTGAACGACGTTGTAATTCGGTAGCCAATTTAACGCGCTGTGCCTCACCACCAGAAAGTGTTGGTGCCGATTGTCCTAAACGTACATAGCCAAGTCCAACATCGTTGAGAGTCTTTAAATAGCGCGCAATAGCTGGTACTGATTCAAAGAACTCAGCTGCGTGTTCGATGGGCATATCTAATACATCGGCGATTGTCTTGCCTTTATAGTGAACTTCCAATGTCTCTCGGTTATATCTAGCCCCATGACAGACTTCACAAGGAACATAAACATCTGGCAAAAAGTTCATTTCGATCGTAATCGTGCCATCACCTGAACAGTTTTCGCAGCGCCCACCCTTGACGTTAAACGAGAAGCGACCCTGCTGATAGCCACGAATTTTTGCCTCAGATGTTTCGGCAAAGAGAGCGCGGACCTTATCGAATACCCCTGTGTATGTTGCCGGATTTGATCGTGGGGTACGACCGATTGGAGATTGATCAACGTGCACAACTTTATCTAGAAGATCGATGCCTGTAACTGTGCGGTGACGGCCCGGTACCATTCGCGCACCATTGAGTTTATTAGCCAGGACCGTATATAAAATATCGTTTACTAATGTTGATTTACCAGAACCGCTAACACCAGTAACTGATACGAAGACACCGAGCGGAACTTCGACATCGATATTTTGTAAGTTATTTTCTTTGGCGCCCTTAACAACAAGTTGACGCTTGGTGTCTATTGGCCGGCGATTTTCTGGAATCGCAATTGATTTACGGCCTGAAAGATAAGCTCCGGTAATTGATTCTTTAGAAGCAATGAGATCCTCATAGCTTCCTGAAACGACAACTTCGCCACCATGTTCTCCCGCACCGGGACCTATATCTACAACCCAGTCAGCAGTACGAATTGTTTCTTCATCGTGTTCAACGACGATGAGTGTGTTACCCAAATTGCGAAGCCGAGTTAAGGTATCAATGAGTCGACGGTTATCGCGCTGATGTAAGCCGATACTTGGCTCATCTAATACATAAAGCACACCGACTAAACCGCTACCGATCTGAGTTGCTAATCGAATGCGCTGAGCTTCTCCCCCAGAAAGTGTGCCAGCAGGGCGCGCAAGGGATAGATAATCCAAGCCAACATCTAGTAAGAAGCCCAGACGCGCGTGGACTTCCTTCATGACCCGTTCAGCAATTTGAGCTTCGCGTTTATTAAGTTTGATCGCCTTTAGGAATTCGGCGCAATCCATGATGGAGAGTTCGGTAATTTCGCTGATGTTCTTGCCACCAAGAGTTACTGCTAGTACCTCAGGTTTAAGACGGGCGCCGTTACAAACATCGCAAGGGGTTTCGCGCATGTAAGCCTCGTATTTATCGCGGCTGTAATCACTATCAGTTTCACTGTGTCGTCGATGAATAAAAGGGACTACGCCTTCAAAACCTGTTGTGTAGTTTTTGGTGCCATAGCGACCTTTGTACTTCATTTTAATTTCATACTCGTAGCCATTGATGATTGCATCACGGGCCTTTACTGAAATCTTCTTCCATGGAGTATCGAGAGAAAAAGGCATATCTTTTGCCAGAGCTTCCAGTAAGCGCAGGAAGTAGTCCGAGGATTGGCCACCTGACCATGGCGCTATTGCACCTTCATTGATCGAAATTGAATCATCGGGAATAATTAGTTCATTATCTACTTCAAGCTTGGTACCGATTCCAGAACATTGCGGGCAGGCACCAAATGGTGAGTTAAATGAAAATGAACGTGGCTCAAGCTCTTCAAAAGACAAGTTGCAATCATGGCAAGCCAAGTGTTCGCTATATGTGCGTTCTTTTTCATCACCCTTAGCATCAACGAAATCGAGTAGAACAATTCCAGATGCCAGGCGCAACGCTGTTTCAATCGAATCAGTTAAACGCGTCTTGGATTCAGCTTTGGCAGTTAGACGATCAACAACAACTTCAATTGTGTGCTTTTCCTGCTTTTTTAACTTTGGTACATCTGTAAGTTGGATGACTTCCCCATCAACTCGGGCACGAGAAAAGCCTTGAGTAATTAGGTCTGCAAATAGATCAACAAACTCACCTTTTCGTGCCCTAACAATCGGAGCCAAAACCTGGAACTTAGTTGTAGCCGGCATAGTCAAAATTTGATCAACTATTTGTTGAGGCGATTGACGTGTTACGGCCTTGCCACAATTGGGACAGTGTGGACGACCAGCACGAGCGAAGAGCAAACGTAAGTAGTCGTAAACCTCAGTAATTGTTCCTACTGTCGAGCGAGGATTTCGATTGGTTGATTTCTGATCGATAGATACAGCTGGTGATAAACCTTCAATGAAATCAACATCCGGCTTATCCATCTGGCCCAAAAATTGGCGGGCATAAGCAGATAAGGATTCAACATAGCGACGCTGGCCTTCGGCAAAGATTGTGTCAAAGGCCAGTGAAGATTTACCTGATCCAGAGAGTCCAGTAAAGACAATGAGTGCATTACGTGGAAGTTCGATGGATACGTTTTTGAGGTTATGTTCACGCGCTCCACGAACGATGAGTTTGTCTATAGTCACTAAACCCCAGCCTCTTCCATCGAACGTAGCTCCTTCTTAAGAATCTTGATTTCATCACGCAGTCGAGCCGCAACTTCAAATTGCAAATCTCCGGCTGCTGCTCGCATCTGATCAGTGAGCGAGCCTATCAACGCCATAAGCTCTTGGCGCGGCAGAGATGCCAGCGATTTCACATACAAACCGGCAGTTGTGGCGCCCTTTTGGTTGGCCTTTTTGTTTGAGGCCAATAACTCTTCTGTATCTTCGGATTCACGATTAATAAGGTCGGTAATATCGGCAATCTTCTTACGAAGTGGCTGAGGATCGACACCTTTTTCAAGGTTATATGCAACTTGCTTAGCCCTACGACGATTTGTCTCATCAATTGCTTTAGCCATTGATGCAGTGATGTTATCGGCATACATATGAACTTCACCTGAAACATTTCGAGCCGCGCGCCCGATTGTTTGAATAAGCGAAGTGGCAGAACGAAGAAAGCCTTCTTTGTCCGCATCCAGGATTGCGACAAGTGAGACTTCTGGAAGATCTAAACCTTCGCGCAGCAGGTTAATTCCGATTAAGACATCGTATTCACCTATTCGAAGTTCGCGTAAGAGTTCGACTCGACGCAATGTATCTACTTCAGAGTGCAAATATCGAACTCGCACACCTTTCTCCTGCAAATAATCTGTTAAATCTTCGCTCATCTTCTTGGTCAATGTAGTTACCAGCACGCGCTCATTGCGTTCTGCGCGAATATGAATTTCGTTGAGCAGATCATCTATCTGGCCCTTAATCGGTTTAATAACAATCTGTGGATCGACAAGTCCCGTTGGGCGAATAACCTGCTCAACAACATCACCATCGACCTTAGCCATTTCATATTTTCCTGGAGTTGCAGATAAATAGAGTTTTTGTCCGGTGCGCTCTAGAAACTCTGGAAATTTTAACGGACGATTATCTAGTGCACTTGGCAATCTAAAACCATGTTCTACAAGTGTTCGCTTGCGAGAGGCATCGCCTTCAAACATCGCGCCAAGCTGCGGAACGGTTACATGGCTTTCATCAATAACCACGAGGAAGTCCTCAGGGAAATAATCAAGCAGACAGTTTGGGGCAGAGCCAGGGCCGCGATCATCTAGATGGCGCGAATAGTTTTCAATACCACTACAGAAACCGATTTGTTCCATCATCTCAATATCAAAAGTCGTGCGCATTCTTAAGCGTTGAGCTTCTAGTAACTTGCCCTGTTTTTCTAACAAGTTGAGTTGAACCTGAAGTTCATCTTGAATATCCCCGATTGCTCGCTTCATCGTTTCAGGACCTGCGGCGTAGTGAGTTGCCGGAAAGATATACATCTCGGTCTCATCGCGCATGATTTCACCGGTAAGTGGATGAAGCGTAGTGATTTTTTCAATCTCATCGCCAAACATTTCAATACGAATCGCGAGCTCTTCATACATAGGAATGATTTCTATAGTGTCACCACGCACGCGGAAGGTGCCTCGTTCAAAGGCAACATCATTGCGCTTGTACTGAACATCGACGAATTTACGCAACAACGCGTTGCGTTCGATCTCATCGCCAACGCGTAACTTGATCATTCGATCTACATACTCTTGTGGCGTACCTAAACCGTAAATGCATGAGACCGTGGCAACCACAATCACATCGCGCCGGGTAAGTAGTGAGTTAGTTGCAGAGTGACGCAGCCGTTCTACTTCATCATTGACACTTGAATCCTTTTCGATAAATGTGTCAGTTTGAGGAACATAAGCTTCTGGCTGGTAGTAGTCGTAATAAGAAACGAAATACTCCACAGCGTTATTGGGTAAAAGTTCACGGAACTCATTGGCTAACTGGGCAGCTAAAGTCTTATTTGGCGCCAGGACAAGTGTGGGACGCTGCAGCTTTTCAATGAGCCAGGCAGTTGTGGCAGATTTTCCAGTTCCAGTTGCGCCAAGAAGAACAACATCTTGCTCACCGGCATTGATCCGTCGGGCGATTTCAGCAATGGCTTCGGGCTGATCACCGGCAGGTACGTAGTCGCTAATTACTTGAAAAGGCTCGACTCTTCGCTGAAGTTCAGAGATCGGGCGCATTTGCCAAGCCTACTTTTTAACAACCCCATCCGCGAGTTCATCCCAGATGTTTTCAACTTTACGCAGCAAATCATCTTCGCTTCCATCATTTTCAATGAGAAAATCAGCAATTGATTCTCGCTGCTCGCGCGTTGCCTGGGAAGCTATACGAGATTCGATTTCTGAGATATGTAGACCTTTGGCACGTAACCGAGAGATTCGATTTTCCATAGCTGCTTCAACTGTTATCACCACATCAAATCGATCCTGGGCATTGGTTTCATAGAGCAACGGAATCTCATAGACCAAAACTTCACCGGCCTTAAGCGATGCAACCGCTTCCTCAAACTCATTTCGTATCCAAGGATGAATGATATTTTCAAGTTTCGCCTTCAGCCCAGCATCTTTAAAGACTAACTCCCCCAACGCGCGCCGATCAATATCTCCATTTATCAAAATCGAATCGCCAAAAACAGCCACAACTTCATCAAAACCTTTTGAACCACGTTCGATAGCAGAGCGCGCTAGCTGATCGGCATCAATAACCAGTGCACCTAAATCAGCAAAGAATTCGGCAGCAAGAGATTTGCCACTGCCAATCCCGCCAGTCAAACCAATCACGCGCATAGCCAAAGGATAGTGGACACAATAAAAGGGACCCGACAATTAAGTCGAGTCCCTTTTATTTAAGTGTGTTTATTCAGCAGCTGATGTTTCTTCTTCATCTGCTGGTGTTGCAGCGGCATCTGCAGCTTTGGCTTCAGCCTTCTGTTTCTTGTGTGCCAAGAAACGCTCTTGAGCTTGGGCGTATTGCTGTTCCCACTCTTCGCGCTGAGTTTCAAATCCTGGCTTCCACTCTTGTGCTTCGGCATCGAAACCTTCTGGATAGATGAAGTTTCCTTCTGCATCGTAGCGAGCAGCCATTCCGTACTGAGTTGGATCAAATGCTTCGATCTCGATCTCATGTCCTTCATTAGCTTGCTTCAAAGATAGTGAAATACGACGGCGCTCTAGATCGATATCGATGATCTTCACAAATAGTTCATCATCAACTTGAACGACCTGCTCTGGAATTTCAACGTGGCGTTCAGCCAACTCTGAAATGTGAACTAGGCCTTC
>CAIJYZ010000041.1 GCA_903825015.1 uncultured Actinomycetes bacterium | reverse complement strand
TGATCACCCAATCTACGTTGCTTCATATGCAGCGCTCATTATTTTCTTTACTTACTTCTATGTTGCAATCACATTTAATCCAGATGAGGTTGCAGATAATATGAAGAAGTACGGCGGATTTATCCCAGGTATTCGTGCGGGCCGTCCAACTTCTGAATATTTACAGTACGTACTTTCACGCATCACAGCTCCAGGTTCTTTGTACTTAGCACTTGTCGCCGTTATTCCAATCGGCGCACTCGTTCTCTTTGGTGCAACACAGAACTTCCCATTCGGTGGAACTGCGATCTTGATTGTTGTTGGTGTTGGTCTTGATACTGCAAAGCAGATCGAGTCTCAGTTGCAGCAGCGTTCATATGAGGGATTCCTTAAGTAATGCGTCTTGTCCTGGTAGGTCCACCAGGCGCTGGTAAGGGAACACAAGCTCAATTTCTCTCAGCGCATTATTCAATTCCACACATTTCTACTGGCGATATTTTCCGCGCCAATTTAAAAGCTGGAACACCCCTAGGAATTCAAGCTCAGAGTTTTATGGATCGTGGAGAGTTAGTTGCAGACTCTGTTACTAATGAAATGGTTAAGGATCGCTTAACTCACGACGATATTGCTAATGGATTTTTACTCGATGGTTTTCCACGCAACGTTGCCCAAGCTGAAGTTTTGCGTGCAGTCCTTGCCGATAAGAAAACACCTCTGCATGCCGTTCTAGAGCTTTCTCTAGCCAATGAAGAGATTGTTGCCCGTCTTTCTGCCCGTCGTACATGTAAAGATTGTTTCCAACCTTCAGTTGGTGTTGATAAATGTCCTTTGTGTGGAGGCGATGTTTATCAGCGCGAAGATGACAAGGCTGAAGTTATTACACGTCGCCTTGAGGTTTATCAGGAACAAACTGCCCCAATCATCTCTTTCTACCGCAATGAAGGTTTATTAATAACTGTAAGTGCCCTTGGAAACGTTGAAGATATTACTGCACACGCAATTTCGGCACTAAGCCGCGTTTCACAGTAAAGAGTTATCGTGGCGATTCAAATAAAAAACCTAGAGCAGTTAAAGATAATGCGTCGCGCAGGTTTAGTCGTTGCAGAGATTCACCAACTCATTCGTGATTCAGTTAAGCCGGGCATGACAACTAACGCTCTTGATTTGATTTCAGAGGCTCACACGAAGCGAAGTAAAGCAACTTCAAATTTCAAGGGTTATCACGGTTTTCCCGCAACTATCTGCGTCTCAATTAACGATGAGATTGTTCATGGAATTCCAGGATCAAGAATTATTAATGACGGTGATGTAGTTTCAATCGACTGCGGTGCAATTGTTGATGGTTGGCATGGTGATGCAGCATTTTCTGTAATCGTTGGTGCGGGAAATCCTGAGGACCAAAAACTACTTGATGTATGTGAAGAATCAATGTGGCGAGGAATCGCTGCTGGAAAAAATGGTGCCAAACTTTCAGATATTGGCTTTGCAATTGAGCAGTACATTAATTCGCAAGGTAAATATGGGATCTTGCAAGAGTATGGCGGCCATGGAATCGGTACCGAAATGCACCAAGAACCCCATGTATTAAATTTTGGTCGCGCTGGCCAGGGACCCGAAATCGTTCCGGGATTAGCTCTGGCAATCGAACCGATGATTACTCGGGGATCTTCCCGTACTAAAGTTTTAAAAGATGATTGGACTGTAGTTTCTGCAGATTCATCTCGGGGCGCTCACTTCGAACATACATATGCAATCTGCCCTGATGGAAAACCTTTCGTCTTAACTGCAATCGATGGCGGAAAAGCCGATCTAGGCCGTTTAGGGGTGGAGATCTCGAGCCTGCTCTAACCTGAGCGTTCCAATCTGTGGGCCGAATTACACCCCTGTAATTCAACCAGCACCGATTTCCCTTATTTGATTCCGCCCTCTAAACTACGAGTTCGCTTGTTTCACGCTCAAAACAGAAATGTGGTCTTAGCTTGGCAAAAAAAGATGGTGCAATCGAAATGGAAGGCACTGTTGCTGAAGCTTTACCTAATGCAATGTTTCGCGTGGAGCTAACTAATGGACATAAAGTCCTTGCTCACATAAGCGGCAAGATGCGAAAGAACTACATTCGTATTCTTCCTGCCGATCGTGTGATCGTGGAAATGAGTCCGTATGACCTTACAAAAGGTCGAATTATTTATCGTTA
>CAIJYZ010000040.1 GCA_903825015.1 uncultured Actinomycetes bacterium | reverse complement strand
TTTCTATAAGCAACGATACGTGCGGCGATGACTGGGCCGATTCCATCGAGTGAATCAAACTCACTGACAGTTGCGCGGTTTATATTTATCGGCCCACTATGAACACTTTTACTGACTCGCACACCTTTGGCGTTAATTTGAGTTGAATCGACATATATCTGTTCACCATCGGCCAATATTCGAGCCAAGTTGATGGTGCTCAAATCGGCGCCAGGAGCAGAATCACCTGCGGCTTTGATTGCATCAATCACGCGCGAACTTGCAGTGAGTGTGTAGACGCCTGGGTTATTAACCGCCCCAGTTACATCAACAAATATCTGCGGCGCTTGAATCTCGGTAACAACTACCGGTGGCGCCGTAACTTCGTGGCTATTGCCCCGCACAACAATGGCAATCGAAAGAAGAATGACTACCCCTGAAATTGCCAGAAGTGCACGTTTTTGTAATGGCGTGAAATTAAGTTCGTACCACCAATTATTTATGTTTTCAAAGATTTGAGAGAAATATTCCATGCACCCATAGTTGGTGGGGCTGCCTGCAATTATTTACAAAGAGCGCACAGATGTGGATATTTACTTCTTAATCCAGTAATCGTTGATGTATTTTTCACCCTCATCGCAGAAGAAAGTCACTACGTTTTCAACACCGTACTGCTCCTTTAATCGCTTGGCCGCGATCATATGCGCCCCTGATGATGGCCCAACAAATAGACCATGAACACGTGCTAAACGGCGCATCTCATCAATTGATTCTTCAGAACCGACATCAATCACACCATCGAGTTCGTGGTGATGACGTGCCACGATTCCAGGAATAAATCCATCGGCGATACCCTCAATAAGATGTTTTGAAACTTCCCCACACAAGATTGTGCAGGATTCCGATGGTTCCAATGCAATAACTTTGCAATTTGGGTTAGCTGCTTTGAGCGCTTGCCCAACACCAATAATTGTTCCACCTGTGCCGACTCCGCCAATTACTAGATCTGGCAGCACTGGCATTTGTTGCAAAATCTCTTTGCCTAACCACTCGCGGTTTTCATCAACATTCCAGTCATTATCAAATTGTTGTGGTGCAAAAAATCCTGGCATTGCACCACGACGCCGTGCCTCTGCAAGGGCGTCATTAACATGGAAATCACCCATCGTGTGAACCTCTGCGCCAAAAGCTTCAGAGATTGCGGTGCGCTCTGGACTCATGCCATCGGGCATGATTACCAACATTTTGTAGCCTTTAACTGCTGCAACCATGCTCATTGCATTTCCAGTATTGCCACTACTTGCTTCAACAATTGTGTCGCCAGGTTGTAGCAAGCCTTCGGCTTCTGCGCGTTCGATCATGTATTTGGCGATGCGGGCTTTAATTGAACCTGATGGATTCATGTATTCCATTTTGACCCAAATGCCTTCGATGTTAATTAAAGGTGTATTGCCGATTGCATCCAAAATTGTCTTCATTGACATTGCCTTTCACATTGTGGAACTAAACGCGCGATGATTAGGCGACGATATTAACTAACTTTGGCGCGCGCGCAATGACCTTTTTCGGTGCGTTTGCACCTAGTTCGGCAATGATTGTTGGGTGCGCAAGGGCCAAAGCTTCAAGTTCTGCATCGGTAATCGTTGGTGAAACTTCAATGCGCTCTTTAATCTTGCCGTTAATTTGAATCACGGCTTCGATTGAATCTGCAACAAGTAGCGCTGGATCAACTATCGGCCATCCGGCAAGTGCAACAGCAGGCTTGTGTCCTAAACGCTCCCACATTTCTTCGGAAGTAAAAGGTGCAACTAATGACAACATAATTGCAATCGCTTCTACTGCTTCGCGCACTGCAGGATCTGCAGGCCCTGCGCCAGAATCAATTGCTTTACGTGTCGCATTTACAAGTTCCATCACACGGGCAATTGCAACGTTAAATCTAAAAGATTCAACGGCAAAAGATGCATCATTTAAAGCTTTATGTGTTGCTTTGCGCAGTGAAAGTTCGCCAGTAGAAAAATCAACTCCGGGTTCACTTGTGACATCACCAGATAAGCGCCATGCACGCGTTAAGAATTTAACTGATCCAGATGGAGAAACATCGGACCAATCAACATCATCTTCAGGTGGACCAGCAAAAACCATTGATAGACGGATTGCATCGACACCATGATGCTCGAGTTCATCTGAAAGTCGAACAAGGTTGCCGCGACTCTTAGACATTGCCGATCCATCCATAACAACCATGCCTTGGTTGAGCAGGCGGGTAAATGGTTCGTTGAAGTTGACCATTCCCATATCGTTTAAAACTTTAGTAAAGAAACGGCTATATAAAAGGTGCAAGATTGCGTGCGTTACTCCGCCAACATATTGATCGACAGGCAACCAAGTTTCGATATCTTTCTTCAAAAATGGTTGATCATGCACAGTTGAGGATGGATAACGTAGGTAATACCAAGAGGAATCTACGAACGTATCCATCGTGTCGGTATCGCGCTTTGCAGGAATGCCGCACTTAGGACATGCAACGTTTACCCACTCAGTTGCTGCTCCAAGTGGTGACGTACCTTTGGGTTTTAGATCTAAACCTTCGGCATCTGGCAAAGTTAAAGGCAGTTGATCTTCGGGCACAGGTACTTCGCCACAGTTTGGGCAATGAATGATTGGAATTGGAGTGCCCCAGTAACGCTGGCGAGAAACTAACCAGTCGCGCAAACGATAGTTACGTGCTGATTTTCCAAGGCCATCTTTTTCAAGTTGGGCGTTAATTGCTGTGATTGCATCTGCCTTATTAAGGCCATCAAGTGCGCCAGAGTTGATTAATTTTCCATCTCCGCCCGTTGCAACACCGCTGACATTGGGATCCTCTTCACCGGTTTCAACAACTACGACAACGGGCAGATTAAATGCTTTTGCAAAATCTAAGTCACGTTGATCATGTGCTGGAACAGCCATGATTGCACCGGTGCCGTAATCAGCTAAAACATAATCACTTGCCCAGATTGGCAGCTTGGCACCGTTGACTGGGTTGATTGCATATCGATTTAAAAATAGGCCGCTCTTAGGGCGATCAGTTGCAAGGCGATCGATATCACTATCGGCCTTGATTTTTTCAAGATAGGCGTTGAGGTCAGCTTCTACTCCGGTGCCGACAACAAGTTCAGTCGCCAATTCGCTATCAGCTGCAACGACCATAAAAGTTGCACCGTACAAAGTATCTGGACGCGTTGTATAAATAGTGACTGGTTCCGCGCGATCTTCGATAACAAATGAAACATTTGCACCCGTTGATCGGCCAATCCAGTTGCGCTGCATCATCAAGACTTTTTCAGGCCACTTGCCTTCAAGTTGTGCCATGTCATCAAGTAAACGATCGGCATAATCAGTGATCTTGAAATACCACTGGTTTAACTTTTTCTTAGTAACAACTGAATCGCAACGCTCGCAAAGACCGGCAACAACTTGTTCGTTTGCTAAAACTGTTTGGCAGCCTGGGCACCAGTTAACTGCAGAATCTTTTCGGTAAGCCAGGCCGCGTTCGTGAAGTTTAAGAAATAGCCATTGGTTCCACTTGTAATATTCAGGATCGCATGTATTAAAAACTCGATCCCAATCAAATGAACATGCATAACGACGCATTGAGGCTTTCTGAACCGCGATATTTTCATATGTCCAGATACGTGGATCGGAGTTGCGCTTGATTGCAGCATTTTCAGCCGGTAAGCCAAAGGCATCCCAACCAATTGGGTGCATAACGTTGAAGCCTTTTTGAATCCAATAGCGGGCAATTACATCGCCTAAGGCGTAAGCCTCGGCATGGCCCATATGTAAATCACCGGATGGATAAGGAAACATATCCAAGACATATTTCTTTTCACGCAGATCATCTTCGCGACCTGATTTAAATGGCTGAACTTGATCCCAAATGGGCAGCCACTTTTCCTGCACGTAGGCAAAGTCGTATGCCGCGTGCTCGCGCTCTTCATTACCGTTGTTATTCATAAGTGGAGCTAAGGGGATTTGAACCCCTGACCCCCTGCATGCCATGCAGGTGCGCTACCAGCTGCGCTATAGCCCCGTTTGTACTTCAGGAGCAGACCTTACCGTATGAGCGGCAAAGGATTTTTAAACGAAAGTTGCTCCACTTTCTTCGCCATATACGGGTTCTGGAATAGATCCAGCGTTATGTTCTACTAAATTCCATTGGCGAGGATTTCGTTGCACCACCGACCAAGAAGCATTTGAAAGACCGCCCAAAACTCCCCAATGCGAGAGTGGCAGTTGAAGTAGTTCTCCTAGAACGCAGCGAGCTGTTCCACCATGTGTTGCAACAACTAATAGCTGATCGGTTTTGCCCTCAAGGGATTTTAGAATCTGTCCAACTGCGCGAGATGCAACTTCACTTCGGCGCTCCCCCGTGGTTCCTGCGGGATTATCGTCGCCATCTATCCAACGAATGAAATTATGAAAATCTTCTGCTCTGTTTTGCGAACCGGTTTTACCTTCCCATAGTCCGCCATTTGTTTCGCGCAAGTTTTCGTGGGTACTGATAGATAGGCCAGTTAAGTCAGCTAAAGCTTGGGCTGTTTCAACAGCACGCCCTAAATCACTTGAAATAATCGCTGTTGGATTCATGCCTGCTAATACTTGTGCAGCGCGCGTAACTTGAATCTTTCCGACTTCATTAAGTGGAATATCTGAGTGGCCTTGGAAACGGTTTATCTTGTTCCAATCGGTTTGTCCGTGACGCCAAACAACTATGCGATTACCGACCATTTACCGCGGCATCCTTAACTGCATCAAGTTCGATTGTTGGGCAGTCATTCCACAATCGATCCAACATGTAGTACTTACGAAGTTCAACGCTTTGAATATGCACAACTAGATCTGAGTAATCAAGCAAAATCCATTCAGCACCTTTTTCGCGGCGTGCAGGTTTTTCACCGATTGCTTGCAATTTGCGTTCGACTTCATCGGCGATTGCATCTACTTGCGCAGAATTTTGCCCCGTTGCAATCAAAAAGACTTCGCTTAAAACTAACTGGTCGGATAAATCAATAGCTATTAAATCGGTGCCAATTTTTTCGATGATGGCATGGGCAGCTACTTGGGTGATTTCGCGGGTTTTGCTACTGATAGTCATAGAGCCCATTCTCTCGTATAAATGCGGCAACAATTTCCGGTACATCAGCGCTTAAACCCTGGCGAATTGTTGTCGCTGCAACCTCAAGAGCGCCAATTTCAATTCCCTGCGAAGCATATCCAGGGCGGTCAATGCAGATGATTGAGACAATCTTCATTAATTCTGCCGATCTGTGCCATTGATCGATTTTTGCAAATGCATCAGCGCCAACCACCAGGAAGATTTGATCACCTGGATAAGCCGCCTTAATCTCTTCAACCGTGTCGATTGCATAACTTGGACCTTGGCGCAAAATCTCAATTGGGTTAACACTCACCTTGCTCTTTATCGCCAAAGGCAAAGTAGAAACCGCTAGTTGACACATCATGCGACGTTGCTCAGAAGTTGCAATCGGTTGGGAATTTCGAAGCAAGGGTTGACCTGCGGGAATTACTAAAAGTTGATCAATTAAATCTTTTTCAAATAATTGGGTAATTACGTGCAGATGACCTAAATGAATCGGATCAAAAGTTCCGCCGTAAATTCCAACTCGGGACAAATTAATCCCGGTCTAGGCGAAGTACTAAATAAAGAAGAAGTGAAAGTACAGCGAAACCAATAAGGCCATATGCATATGCTGGCATTGGAAGTTCGCGAGCAGTCTCGGCAGCTACGTTAATCATGTATTAAATCCTACTATGCGTTGCCTGAAAGTAATTGCTTAAAACGGGCTTCATCTATTACTGGTACTCCGATTTCCTGTGCTTTGGCTAACTTTGATCCAGGATCTGTACCTACTAATACATAGTCTGTCTTCTTCGAAACCGAACTTGCCGCTTTACCTCCATGGGCAGCGATGGTTTCAGAGATGCCATCTCGAGTAAAAGATTCCAGTCCCCCAGTAACAACAAATGTTAAACCGGCCAAAGTTTGGGGTAACTGCGCGGTTTCTTGTTGCACAACTGTGACTCCTGCAGCGCTCCACTTTCGGATAATTTCGCGGTGCCAATCAATCTCAAACCATTCAACGATTGACTGAGCAATTGTTGAACCTAGACCATCGATATCTGCTAGCTCATCGGCGGTGGCTGTTGCGATTTTTTCAATCGAGGCAAAATTGGTAGCTAATGCTTGCGCCGCAGTTGGACCAACGTGGCGAATCGAAAGAGCTACAAGAGTGCGCCAAAGTGGACGTGTCCTTGCTTCATCCAGGGCTGCTAATAATTTGGAAGTATTTGCGCCGGCGGTGCCATCTTTTTTCATAAAAAAATCACTGCCAGATAGTTTCTGCGCAGTTAAATCAAATAAATCTGATTCGTCGGTAATGATCTTTGCCTCAAGCAAAGCAACTGCAGCTTCATATCCAAGGACATCGATATCGAGTGCTGCACGTGAACCGATGTAGTAAATGCGTTCGCGAAGTTGAGCTGGGCAACTTTGGGTATTAGGACAGCGAATATCTACATCGCCATCAGAGATTGCGCGAAGTACGGATCCGCATTCAGGACAGTGCGTTGGCATGACAAATGCGCGTTCTTTACCGGTACGTCGCTCGATTACTGGTCCTAAAACTTCAGGGATAACATCGCCGGCTTTGCGAATCACAACGACATCACCAATTAATACGCCTTTGCGAACAATCTCTTCGGCATTGTGCAGAGTCGCATTTGTAACTGTTGACCCGGCGACTTTAACCGGCTCCATAAAAGCAAATGGAGTTACACGGCCAGTTCGACCAATACTGACTTTTATATCAAGGAGTTTTGTAGTGACTTCTTCGGGAGGATATTTAAATGCAATTGCCCATTTAGGGGCGCGCGAAGTAAAACCCAGCTGTTGCTGTTCAGAGATTGAATCGACTTTGATTACAACGCCATCGATTTCGTGTTCAACATCGTGACGGTGTTCTTCATAAAACTTTATAAACTTCTCAACTTCGGCACGGGTTTTGCACACTTTAAAACGATCACTTGTTGGTAATCCAAGCTCGGCTAAAACAGCGTAGGCATTACTTTGCGAGTCAAAATCGATTCCTTCGCGCGCGCCGACTCCATGGACAACTACTGAAAGTGGACGTTGGGCTGTGACTCTTGGATCTTTTTGACGAAGTGAGCCAGCCGCGCCATTACGAGGATTTGCAAAGAGAGATTTGCCGGATTCTTCTAAAGATTCATTGAGTTCATTAAAGGCCGCTAACGGAAAGAAAACTTCCCCACGAATTTCAATCAACGAAGGGATCTTTGAACCTTTTAATACATGTGGCAAGTTCCTAATAGTTTTTACATTCAAAGTGACATCTTCGCCAGTGACACCATTGCCACGAGTAAGACCTCGTACAAGATGGCCATTTTCATAGGTTAAGTTGATTGCTAAACCATCAACTTTGAGTTCGCACAGGTATGTCGGCTTTGAAACCTCTTTTTCAACACGATCAAACCATGCCGTCAACTCTTGCGTATCGAAGACGTTATCAAGGCTCATCATTTTTTCTATGTGATCGCGCTGTTGGAAATGAGTAGCAAAACCTCCACCAACATTTTGTGTCGGCGAGTCAGGCTCACGTAACTCTGGGTACTTGGCTTCTAGTTCGGTCAGTTCTTTTAGAAGTGCATCAAATTCGGCATCGGTCACTGTGGGTGTATCTAAAACATAGTATTTAAACTGGTGATCTCGAATCTCGTTAATGAGTTCGGCCATACGGTGACGGGCTTTATTTGTCATTAAGCGGTCTCACAGATTGTTGCTGAACCAACTACGCGATCACCATCATAAATAACCATTGCTTGACCGGTGGCAAGGCCTAATAAAGGCTCATCAAGTTGGGCAATAAGTAAGGTGCCATCAAAGAAATATGAACAAGGAAGGGCTGCGCCATGTGCACGCACTTGGACAAAACCACGGTGAGGATCGGATGTAACAGCGGGACCGCACCAGACTGGACGTTCACCGCGCATCATTGAGACTGCTAAATCTTCTCGCGCGCCGACTACGACCGTATTGCTTACTGGCTCAATCTTTAAAACAAACCGTGGAGATCCATCGGCCGTAGGAACCGTAAGTCCTAAACCTTTTCGTTGTCCGATTGTGTAGGTGTATGCACCTTTGTGTTCGCCAATCTTTGTGCCATCTTGATCAACGATAGGACCGACTTCACTTCCTAAGCGATCACGTAACCATCCGGCGTTATCACCTGATGGAACAAAACAAATATCGTGGCTATCGGGTTTTTGTGCAACTGCTAAGCCGCGCGCTTCTGCCTCTTTTCGAATATCAACTTTCGTTGTATCGCCCAAAGGAAAAATTGCGCCTTCAATTTGTTCGACGGTAAGAACCGATAAAACATACGATTGATCTTTTGAGTGATCGACTGCGCGGTGCAGAGTTTTCCCAGAATCACTGATCTGTGTTCTTGCATAGTGGCCTGTGACAACGCCATCAAAGCCCATTGCACGTGCGCGATCTAAAACGGCAGCAAATTTAATCTTTTCATTGCAGCGAAGACAAGGATTAGGAGTGCGACCAGCGGCGTATTCAGCTAAGAAATCTTCTACAACGCCATCGTGAAACTCTTCGGCCATGTCCCAGATATAGAAAGGAATACCAATGACATCGGCTGCTCTACGTGCATCATGTGAATCTTCAATAGTGCAACAACCGCGTGCACCAGAACGATATTTCTGTGGATTTGAAGACAGGGCTAGGTGCACACCGATAACTTCGTGACCTGCCTCGACTGCGCGGGCAGCGGCAACGGCAGAATCAACTCCGCCACTCATTGCTGCAATTAGCTTCATGAAAAATTTGCCGCCCGTCCTTTAGTAATTACATCAGGTAGAACTGACACTACGTAATCACAATCGGCATATGTGCTTGTAGCTCCGAATGAAAAACGAAGTGAGGATTGCGCTGTTGCTTCTGTACGACCCATTGCAAGTAAGACATGACTGGCTTCATGAACTCCGGCACTGCAAGCTGAGCCTGTTGAGCAGGAGATTTTTTGGCCATCCATAAGTAAAAGTAAAGTGTCACTTTGAGTTCCAGGAAAAGTAACGTTAATTATTCCGGGCAAGCGATCTGATTGCAGGCCATTTATAACTGCGCCAGGAACATTGATTGCAATGCCTTCGATGAATGAATCACGTAATGCCTTCACATGGGCGCTGTCGTAATACCTGCTCTTTGCTGCAGCGGCAAAGCCAACGATGCTCGGAGCGTTTAAAGTTCCACTTCTGATTTCTCGCTCTTGTCCCCCGCCATGAAGTAGCGCTGGAATCTCAACAGTCCGACGTAAAATCAAAGCACCGATGCCAAGTGGTCCACCAATCTTGTGCGCACTAAGCGACATGGCATACACACCTAGGTCTGCAAATGAGAGTGGAATCTTTTTGAAACTTTGTACGGCATCAGTGTGCACCGGGATTTCCCCGGCAATTTCGACAACTTTGCCAATCGGCTGAATCACACCAGTTTCATTATTGGCATGCATTACAGAAATAACCGCTATCTCATCACCACGGGTTGCAACAAGTTGCGTTAAAAACTCTAAATCGATAACACCTTCTGCATTTACAGGGATCAAAATTACTTCAGCGCCTTCGTGCTCTTGCAGCCAATGCGCTGGATCTAAAATCGCGTGGTGTTCGATTGCACTAATAACAACAACATTGCGACCGTTGTCTCTACCCTTCCAATACAAACCTTTAAGCGCCGTATTATTTGCTTCAGTTCCGGATGCTGTAAAAATAACTTCGCTAGGTAGACATCCAACTTCTTTAGCAATAATTTCACGGGCATCTTCGAGTGCTTTTCGTGTAGCGCGCCCATGAGTATGCAAACTTGAAGGATTGCCAATCCTGGCTAACTGCGCAGTCATCGCAATTAAAGCCTCTTCAACCATCGGCGTAGTTGCCGCATGGTCTAGATAGATCGATGACATGGGGCCAATCTTAGGCTTTGCGCGCTTTGACGCCTTCCGTGGCCGAAGGCAGAACGGCAAAGAGATCGCCGACGACGCCGAAATCAGCTAGTTCAAAGAGTGGGGCTTCGGGATCTTTATTGATAACGACGATGGTTTTGCTGGTCTGCATACCTGCGCGGTGCTGGATTGCGCCAGAGATTCCACAGGCAACATATAACTGCGGACTCACTGTTTTGCCGGTCTGACCAACTTGGTGCGAATGTGGGTACCAACCAGCATCAGTTGCCGCCCGTGATGCACCGACGGCTGCACCTAATGAATCTGCAAAGGATTCAACGGCTGCGAAATCACCATTTGTGCCACGACCACCAGAAACGACAATGTTGGCTTCAGTTAATTCAGGGCGTCCACCTTTAATAGGAGGTTGTGATGAAGTAACGGTTGCTTTCTTTGAAGCATCGCTAATTGTCGCAGTTGTATTTTCAACTACCGGAGATGCTGCAGAAAAATCTGGTGAAACAGTGTTGGGACGAACTGTAATAATTGCGCTGCCTTGCGAAACTTTGGAGTGCACCGTCGTAGATCCACCAAAGACTAATTGTGTAGCAGTGCAATCTGCCGCAACATCAACGGCATCAGTTATAACGCCCGAACTTGTTTTCATTGCAACACGTGCTGCGACCTCTTTACCAAAAGCATGAGAAACAATAAGGAGCGCAGCGGGATTTAGTTGCTGCATAACTTGAGCTAGAGCATCAGCAGATGCTGCTACTCCATGCATTGCAAAATCATCAGATTCGATAACTACTACTTTTGAAATCGGGCCTTGTGTAATCGTTGAGGCAAAGGCTGCGCCTTTTCCAACTGGCGCTAAAACAAGGGCAGTAACTTCGCCGATGCGAGCGCCTGCAGTTGCGAGTTCAACCGTTGATTTTGTGCACTTTTCGCCGACAAAATCGGCAAGAATTAATACGTTGCTCATATCAACTTCTTTTCTATCAAGAACTCCACCAGTTTTTGGCTGGCTGTTCCATCATCGGTTACAACTACACCTGCAGCA
>CAIJYZ010000039.1 GCA_903825015.1 uncultured Actinomycetes bacterium | reverse complement strand
GCCTTAGTTCAAACGGACTAAAAACCGAACCGGGAGAGTACTTCTCAAACGAGTTTCAAAAGCTGAAACCTTTGCCGTACATGTTTTACAAATGCTTACACAAACTAATCACAGAGAAACTTTTAGATTCGTACCAACAACATCTACTCCAGTATCACCTGAGCGAGTAGCCGAACTCCTGAAATCTGAGTGGGAGTTATTCACCAAGCAGACCGGAAAGAGCGCCGAAGAAAGTAAGCGTTCCTTCAAGTCGCTGCCACTGGGCGTAACTTCAAGCTTCCAGCACTGGGACCCATATCCAATCTCGATTGTCAGCGCTAACGGCGCCTGGATGACCGATGTTGATGGTCGCCAGCTTCTAGACCTATCAATGGGCTTTGGCGCAATGCTTGCAGGCCACCTCAATCCAGTAATCGTTGAGGAAGTAAAGAAGGCTCTTGAAAGCGGAACCCTCTTTGTAACTCCATCTCCTATTTCTACCGATGCTGCAGAGCGCATCTGCCGCCGCTTTGGTATCGATCAAGTTCGTTTCACTAATAGTGGAACCGAATCAACAATGTACGCCGTGCGCACTGCACGCGCTGCAACTGATAAAAATGCAATTGTGAAAATTGAGGGCGGTTACCACGGTAGCTATGACCCATTTGTTGTCTCAAGCAAGCCACCAATCGACAAGATTGGTGATGCAAGCGATCCAATTGCACATGTTCCCGCTGGAATTGTTCCCGGTGAAATCTATGTAGTTTCTTATAACGATGCTGATGCCCTAGAACGCGTATTTGTAAAGCACGCCGACACAATTGCTTGCTTCATCATCGAACCAGTTCTTGAAAACCTTGGAATTGTTTTGCCGGATGAAGGTTACTTAGAGCGCGTTCGTGAACTTTGCGATCAATACAACGTCGTCCTAATTTTTGATGAAGTAAAGACTGGATTAACTGCTGGACATCAAGGCGCAGCACAGCGCTTAGGTGTTACTCCAGATTTAATTACGCTAGCAAAATCAATTGGTGGCGGACTTACTTTGGCAGCTTTTGGCGGCAAGAAGAAGTACATGGATTTTGTTACTAATGGAAAAATGGCCCACTTCGGTACATTTAACGGTAACCCACTTGCAATGGCTGGTGTTCGTGCAGCCGACATTATCTTTACCGAAGAATCACTTGCAAAGGCTGAAGCTTTTAATCAGCAGGCGTTAGATCGCATCAATGCAATTATCGAGGAGTACCACCTTCCTGCGCACACAGTTGGTTTTGGCGTAAAAGGCTGTATTACTTGGTCAACAACACCTGTTCGTAACTACCGTGATTACAAAGCTACAGATTTTGCTGTCGCTGAACTTTCATGGTTGTACTCACTTAACCGCGGAATCATCACTCCCCCAGGATTAGATGAGCAGTGGTTAATATCTTTGGCTCATGGCCAAAAGGAAGTTGATATTTTGGTAGAGGATTTTGAATCCTTTGCTAAAGCCCTACGCGCTTAAAACAACTAAGAAAGAAGAAAATGACAACGGAGTCAGCTCTTCAAACCGCTCGGACGCAGTTGCGTCGAGCTGTCGAACTACTAGAACTTACCGAAAATGACTGGCAAACCCTTTCTACTCCCCGTCGCATCCTCGAAGTAGCAGTTCCGCTTCGCCGCGATGATGGCAACGTCGAAATGTATAAGGGTTTCCGTGTTCAATACTCAACAACTCGTGGCCCATCAAAGGGCGGTGTTCGCTTTCACCCTGATATCGATATGGATGAAACCGTGGCTCTTGCCATGTTGATGACGTGGAAATGTGCACTTACTAACTTGCCGTATGGTGGCGCAAAAGGTGGCATCGCCGTTGATGCGCAATCTCTTTCACTAGCTGAAAATGAGCGGTTAACACGTCGTTACACATCAGAGATTTTGCCAATCATCGGACCAGAGCGTGATATTCCAGCTCCAGATGTTGGAACTGATGAGCGCAACATGGCATGGATGATGGATACATATTCAGTTAACGCTGGTTTTTCGGTACCGGGTGTTGTTACGGGTAAGCCAATTGTTTTAGGTGGATCACTTGGTCGAACATCTGCAACTGGTGATGGCGTTGCAATATCTACTATTGAAGCGTTGCGAGTAAAAGGTATTGATCGCGCTGGTGCATCTGTTGCAATTCAAGGCTTTGGAAAAGTGGGTTACTGGGCTGCAATCGCTCTTGAAAACCTTGGTCTTAAAGTCGTTGCTGTAAGCGATGTACATGGCGCAGTTAAAGGATTCCCATCAGTAACCGAACTGTGGAACTACTTCTTAGCTAATGGCAATCTCAATATGCCAGGTACTGACAAGTTAACTCAAGAAGAGCTCTTGCATTTGGATGTTGATGTTTTGATTCCCGCTGCACTGGCTGATTCCATCACCGAAAAAACGGCTAGTGGCATTAAAGCCAAGATAATTGTTGAAGGCGCTAACGCCCCAACCACTCCTGGCGGAGATCAAATCCTTAATGAAAAGAGAACACTGGTTGTTCCAGATATCTTGGCTAACTCAGGTGGTGTAATTGTTTCTTACTTTGAATGGGTTCAGGATAAGCAAAACTACTTCTGGAGCGCTGATGAAGTAAAGCAAAACCTGAATGACATCATGATGAAATCTTTCCGCGAAGTTGAGCACATGGCCACCGATAAAAAGGTTTCATGGCGCGAAGCAGCCCACATGATTGGTGTTGCCCGTGTTGCTGAAGCCCACAGATTGCGCGGCCTGTACCCGTAAAAATTAGCTATTAAATTTCAACCGCTCGTGTGGCTGCCCAGTGACTTTACTGATCAGCTCAAAATCTTTATCGACATGCAAAATCGTTAACTCACATTTCTCTGCCGTTGCCGCAACGAGTAGGTCTGGAATTGATGGCGCGCGATGTTTTCCTGCGCGTGCTAAATCCTTTAGAACTTCCCAAGCACGATCTTCAATACTTGGTGTTAACTGTTCAATGGGCATGCGAGAAAGTGGAGGGTTTTGAAAAGAGCTCAAAAGTTCT
>CAIJYZ010000038.1 GCA_903825015.1 uncultured Actinomycetes bacterium | reverse complement strand
GCCGAACCCCAACCTAGAGGACATGGCACAAGTACGTGGATGTATCGTGCACCTCTAAAGCTCATCGCTTTAGTTACTTTTGCCTCTAGATCTCGCAGATCAGCAACAGTTGCCGTTGCAACATATGGAATCTCATGTGCCATTGCGATACGTGGAAGATTCTTTCCTTGACCAAAAACATTTCCCGGAGCATCGCCAACGGCTTGTGTTGTTGCCGTGCGAGCAGCTGGGGGAGTTGCACCAGATCGCTGAACGCCGGTGTTCATGTATGCCTCATTGTCATAACAGATGTAGAGCACATCATCATTTCGCTCAAACATTCCTGACAGTGCGCCAAAGCCAATATCAACCGTTGCGCCATCGCCACCTTGGCCAACTACGCGAACTTCATTGTGACCCTTTGCTTTCATTGCAGCTGCAACACCAGTGGCAACGGCTGGAGCATTACCAAAGAGTGAATGTAGCCAAGGAACGCGCCACGATGATTCTGGATAGGGAGTAGAGAAAACTTCAAGGCAACCCGTTGCATTTACCGCAATTAATTGATCATTACATGCTCGCATAGCTGCATCTAATGCATACCGTGCACCTAGTGCTTCTCCGCAACCCTGACAGGCACGGTGGCCTGAAGTCAGTGCATTTGTGCGGTTTGGGTCAGATTGAATCGAACGTTCTTCCTCAGAAAGCAATCTATTTCCTACAGCAAAACTACCAACTTGATAAAACTTAATAGGGGTAGTTGTCATGAACGGCTACGCTCCTTTTCTAACTCGCTATCGGCCAGATCTTTATCTAGGTCAAGGAAAGTTAACTCCTCAACTCTTCCCTCAATAGCGGCCTCAAAGTAGGTACGCAATGCCTGCTTAGTTATAGGACGGCCACCAAGGCCAGCAATGAGAGTTTGATCGTGTGTTGCTGTGCCGCGCAATGAAGTACGCACATTTTCAGTGACTATGCCACCGACACCAAGTTGGAAAGCCTTTTCAACAACAAAAACATTATGTGCATTAACAAGTGCGTCACGAACAGCATCAAATGGGAAAGGTCTAAAAGTTGTTAAACCCAAAACTCCAATTGAAAATCCATCCACGATCATCTCATCAACGACATCTTTAATCGTTCCAAGAACTGAACCAAGGGCGATAACAACGTTTCGTGCGCTCTCCATTTTGTATGGGCGAATCAATCCACCGGAATCGCGGTTGAAGATTTCGGCAAACTTTGCAGCTTCTTCAGGAATTACCGATAACGCCTCTAAATTCTTCATATGCGACATGTACTTAACTTCAGTAAAAGCCTCAGGCCCTACCATCGCGCCAATCGATACTGGATTTGCCGGATCTAGAACTTGGCGTGGATTAAATGTAGGTAAATATTTATCGACGTCATTTTGATCAGGAACATCGATCTGCTCGTATGCATGGGTCAAGATAAATCCATCCATGCAGACCATGATGGGAAGTGAGAGTCTTTCGGCGATTGCAAAGGCCTGTACATGTAAATCAGCGGCCTCTTGATTAGTTTCGGCATACATCTGGATCCAGCCAGAGTCACGTTGAGACATGGAATCACTGTGGTCATTCCAAATATTAATAGGCCCACCAATTGCTCGGTTTGCAACGGTCATAACGATCGGAAGTCCAAGACCAGATGCGTTATAGACCGCTTCAACCATGTACAAAAGACCTTGGCTAGCTGTTGCCGTATAAGCACGGGCGCCGGCGGCACTCGCACCTATTGCTACAGACATCGCAGCGAATTCGGACTCAACATTTATGAATTCGCAGTTAGCTAGTTTGCCGGCTTTAACAATCTGACTTAGACCTTCAACAATATGTGTTTGAGGCGAAATTGGATAAGCACAGATTACTTCTGGTCGGCATGCAGCAACTGTGTCGGCAATTGCTTTCGAACCTTCTACTTGCTTAAGCATGTGCGGCCGCCTTACTCATGATGTATTCATATGCAGCAGTTGCTGCAGCGCAGTTTCCTGCGGCAATCTTTGGCTTAAATTTTTCGGTTATTGCATCGGTAACTGAGTGCAGTGAAATTTCACCAGTAAGGGCGGCAAATGCGCCTAATAAGACCGCGTTGGGTACGGGCCGACCAAGATGTTCCATGGCAATCGCTGTTGCTGGCACCGTTACAAATCGGGGATTGCCACCCACTAGATCTTCGATACCTAACTCTTTAAATGTTCTGGTCGAGTTAATTAATACGTAACCATCACTATTGAGTCCGGCGAAAACATCTACCTGCTTGAAAAGTGTGGAGTCCTGCACAATGAGTGCATCAGGATTCATAATCGGTTCGCGTACACGGATTGGCTCGGTAGATATTCTGCAAAAGGCAACAACCGGTGCACCAGTACGTTCGGATCCAAAACTTGGAAATGCAGCGGCATATCGTTTCTCATCAAAAGCTGAGTGTGCAAGAAGTTCTGCGGCAGTTACTACGCCCTGTCCACCACGCCCATGAAATCTAACTTGAAACACTGTGTTCTCCCCGTTTGTTTATTTCGAATCGAAAACTACTCCTGTCATTTAATGCATCGACAGGATTGCCTGAGTGCCAGTGCTAGTTTGCGCAAAAAACTCAATGAAATAGGCGTAATTTCGCAAGGTAATGTGAAATAGGTCATTTCATATAGAATTACGGGCTTAGGAATGCACAAGGGAGATGTCATGGCAGATGTAGCAAGCGCCCTCAAGGACGCTGACACAAAGATGAGCAAGGCCGTAGAGGTTGCAAAAGATGATTTTGCATCAATTCGCACTGGCCGTGCTCACCCATCAATGTTTAACAAGATCATGGTGGATTACTACGGAACCTACACAGCGCTCTCACAGTTAGCATCTATTCAAGTCCCCGAAGCACGTATGGCGACGGTAGCGCCATTTGATAAAGGTGCGATGGCAAGTATTGAAAAAGCTATTCGTGAATCCGATCTTGGAGTCAACCCAGGCAATGACGGCGTTGTAATCCGAATTAATTTTCCACAACTGACAGAAGAGCGTCGCAAGGAGTTCATCAAAGTTGCAAAGAGCAAGGCCGAAGATTCTAAGATTTCGATGCGAAATATTCGTCGTACTGCAAAAGAGTCTATGGAAAAAATGGAAAAAGATGGCGACATTGGAAAAGATGATTTAGCCCGCGGCGAAAAAGAGCTTGAGAAAATTACAGCTGATCATGTTGCAAAGATCGATGAACTTCTTAAGCACAAGGAGACTGAACTCCTCGAAGTCTAGGGAGTTTGATAAAAATGTCTGATTTTCAATCGATTAACGATGCCATTAATAAAAAGGCAGGGCGAAAGCTTGGTCCTTCTATTCTTGTCTCGGCGTCACTGGTAGCAATTGTTTGGTTTGCCCTTGCTTATCACCGCGAAATATTTGCGTGTTTGGTGGCCTTGGCGGTTCTATTTGGAATTCGTGAAATCGTGCGAGCTTTCAGCGCACGGGGAATCTATATTTCAACAATCTCTTTAACTCTTGGCGCGCTAGGCCTTACATATGCAACCTGGAATGGCGGGGCATCAGGATTAGCTGTTGCCACAGCGATTGCAATTCCTTTGCTTCTTATTCAACTTTTGACTAAAGGCCCTGCTGGATTTGTTCAAAGCGCAACGGCGACAACTTTTTCACTTCTGTACTTGCCTTTCCTTGGTGGTTTTTTAATCCTGCTGGCTAAGCCAAGTACGGGCCTTGAACGCGTAATGACTTTTGTTGTATTAGTAAGTTGCAATGACACTTTTGCCTACATTGTCGGGGTTTTATTTGGAAAGCACCCTTTAGCTCCAGCAATTAGCCCAAAGAAGAGCTGGGAAGGCTTAATTGGTTCAATAATTTTCACTCCCATCGGTGGTTCATTGGCTTTCTACTACATCATGCATATGCATTGGTGGATCGGTGCAATCGTTGGATTGATGATTGTATTTACCGCTACTTGTGGCGATTTAATTGAGAGCGCGATGAAGCGCGATCTAGCGTTAAAAGATATGGGAACGTTGCTTCCGGGTCATGGCGGAATGTTAGATCGCCTGGACTCTGTTTTAATTTCAGCTCCGGCTTTGTGGTTAGCGCTAGAGCTTGTGAAGCGTTGGTTATGAGCCTTCCAGAGATTAAATTGGTTTTCGATGAGCCAACTCAGCGCAAAAAAACCCCTAAGCATCTGGCGGATTATTCACCGCAAGAGCGTCGCGAACTAGCTAAATCCCTAGGACTACCGGCATTTCGCGCCAACCAAGTTGCAACACATTATTTTTCACATCTTTCAAATGATCCATCTACTTGGACAGATATTCCTGCAGAGATGCGTGAAACAATTGCGCAGCAGTTCACTCCAAAGCTCATTGAACTTGTTAGATCAGTTGAGTGCGACGGCGGAATGACGCGAAAAGATCTTTGGAAATTACATGATGGTGTTTTAGTTGAATCGGTTTTAATGCGTTACACCGATCGCGTGACCGTCTGCATTTCTTCTCAAGCTGGCTGTGGAATGAACTGCCCATTTTGCGCAACTGGCCAAGCTGGATTAACTCGAAATTTAAGTGCCGGTGAAATCACCGAGCAAATTGTTGCTGCTGCGCGAGCATGTGCAAATGGAGAATTACCTGGGGGAGAAGCCCGTCTTTCGAATATCGTATTTATGGGAATGGGCGAACCCCTAGCTAACTACAACGCAGTGATGCGCACATTGCGAAATATCACTGATCCAAATCCAGATGGT
Organism: uncultured Actinomycetes bacterium; assembly: GCA_903825015.1. Taxonomy (GTDB): domain Bacteria; phylum Actinomycetota; class Actinomycetes; order Nanopelagicales; family Nanopelagicaceae; genus Planktophila. The sequence goes on along the minus strand of CAIJYZ010000038.1, from coordinate 751 downwards.
CTTGGAATCAGTGCGCGCTCTGTAACAGTTTCAACCGTTGGGCTTGTAAATGGTATTGAAAAACTTACCGAAGAAGGTCTTTCGGTCACGTTAGCTGTTTCTTTGCACACACCTGATGACGAACTGCGTGACTCACTTGTTCCGATTAATTCGCGTTGGAAAATCAAAGAGGTCCTGGCCGCCGCTGATGCCTATGAGAAAAAGACAGGCCGCCGTTATTCCATTGAATATGCATTAATTCGCGATATTAATGATCAATCCTGGAGATCAGATTTGCTTGGCAGGTTACTGAAAAACCGCAATGCCCACGTCAATCTGATTCCACTTAACCCAACCCCGGGCTCTAAGTGGACGGCTTCTCGCCGTGAAGATGAGGCCGAGTTTGTCCGCATTTTAGAAAGCTATGGCGTCCCCGTAACTGTTCGTGATACCCGAGGCCGCGAAATCGACGGCGCCTGTGGCCAGTTAGCCGCGGCTGAAAAGAGTAACAACCCCTCTAGTTAGCAAAGGTGGGAATTGGTAGGCTCAATTCCATGGAAAAGTTAACTAACTTCATCAATGGCAAGGCCGTCGATTCAACATCCGGGGAAACTTCACCTCTTATTAATCCGGCAACTGGCGCAGAATATGCACGCGCCCCTAAATCAAATGCAGCCGATGTTGATGCTGCATATAAAGCAGCCAGTGATGCATTTCCTGGTTGGCGCGATTCAACTCCATCACAACGTCAACGTGCGTTGCTCAAGATTGC
>CAIJYZ010000037.1 GCA_903825015.1 uncultured Actinomycetes bacterium | reverse complement strand
GTGTTCTACTTCTGATGTTCCGATACCAAAAGCAAGTGCGCCAAATGCACCGTGGGTAGATGTATGTGAATCTCCGCAGACAATTGTCATTCCAGGTTGGGTCAAACCAAGCTGTGGTCCAACTACGTGAACAACGCCTTGATCTTTATCTCCGAGTGAGTGAATACGAACACCAAATTCGGCGCAGTTTGCGCGCAAAGTATCTACCTGTAGTTTTGAAACGGGATCAGCGATTGGCTGATCAATATTTTGTGTAGGAACATTGTGATCTTCAGTTGCAATCGTTAGTTCCGGGCGGCGCACTTTGCGTCCTGCAAGGCGCAAGCCATCAAATGCCTGCGGGCTAGTTACTTCATGGATTAAATGAAGATCGATATACAAAAGATCTGGTTCACCTTCGGCGGCGCGAACAATATGTTCTGCCCAAATCTTCTCAGCTAGCGTTTTACCCATCGTTTCCTACTCCTTCATAATTACAGCTAATTACTTGCGTATCACATAGTGGGATGTTAATATCACACTATGAACAGTAAGAATAGCGGAGTTGGCGTATTAGATAAAGCGGCGGCAATTTTAAACACGCTAGAGGCTGGCCCGCATTCATTAGCCGAACTGGTTGCAACTACAGGTATCGCACGACCTACTGCTCACCGTTTAGCCGTAGCTCTTGAGTTTCACCGCTACGTTGCCCGTGACCTATCTGGACGATTTGTATTGGGTCCTCGTTCTGCTGAATTAGGCGCAGCAGCAGGTGAAGATCGTTTACTTGCAGCCGCTGCCCCAGCACTTGCCGCCCTGCGCGATGCAACGGGTGAAAGTGCACAGTTATATAAGCGCCAAGGCGATCAACGCATCTGTGTTGCCGTTGCCGAACGGTTATCTGGTCTGCGTGACTCTGTTCCTGTCGGCGCCGCACTAACAATGCAGGCAGGTTCTGCTGCGCAGATTTTATTAGCTTGGGAAGATAGCGAAAAGATTCATCGCGGTGTAACAAATGCACGATTTACCGCTGCTCAACTTGCAGCCGATCGCCGTCGTGGATGGGCGCAATCAGTTGGAGAACGCGAAGCTGGAGTTACATCTGTTTCGGCGCCAGTAAGAGGACCCAATGGAAAAGTTATTGCTGCGGTAAGTATTAGCGGACCAATCGAACGTTTAGGTCGCCAACCCGGCCGCATTCATGCAGCCGCTGTTGTTGCTACTGCCGCTCGGCTGAGTGAATATCTAGCTCGCGAATAACACGGCCGATAACGCCAAATCCAAAACCTTTTCGCTGTAATAAAGATTGAATCCGGCGAATCTGGACCTCTGGTTCTAACCGTGACATCGTTGAATACTTTTTCATCGCAAGAGAAAATGCAGTGCGATACTCAGCTTCGTCATCGATCTCATCCAGCGCCTCGTCGATAGAGTTTTGATCTACTCCCCTGGTCCTTAGTTCGCCCGCGATAATGCGCTTTGATAATTTCTTTGCGTTGTGACGCGACTGGGTCCAAGCTTTTGCAAACTCAGCATCGTTGATTAAACCGTTTTCAGTCAATTTATAAATCGTTGCATTAGCAACATCATCTTCAACGCCGCGCTTTTTTAAGTGAGCCAAGAGCTCACCCTTACTCTTGGCCCGCGCAACCAAAGCATTTTGTGCAATGGCATACGCGATTGAGTACGGGTCAGCCTCTTGGTCAACCTTTGAAAATTGAAGGCTAATTAGAAATCAACCTCAGCAGTAGCTTCATCAATGGCTGCGATTAGATCGGCATCAACTTCGATTGGCACAAAGTGAGCGCGAATCTTGGTCTCGATCTCGTTAGCAAGATCTGGATTATCGAGAAGGAATGTACGTGCATTTTCCTTACCCTGACCGAGTTGATCGGCCTCATATGTATACCAGGCACCAGATTTCTTCACGATTCCAACTTCAACACCCATATCAATGAGTGAGCCTTCGCGTGAGATACCTGTTCCATAAATAATGTCAAACTCGGCCTGCTTAAATGGTGGAGCCATCTTGTTTTTAACAACCTTGACGCGAGTACGGTTACCAACTGCATCTTGACCATCTTTTAAAGTTTCGATGCGACGGATATCTAAGCGAACTGATGCATAAAACTTTAACGCCTTACCGCCAGTTGTTGTTTCTGGGGAACCAAAGAAGACACCAATCTTTTCGCGCAACTGGTTAATAAAGATTGCAGTTGTCTTTGATTGGTGAAGTGCGCCAGTAATTTTACGTAAGGCTTGTGACATAAGGCGCGCTTGAAGACCCATATGTGAATCTCCCATTTCGCCTTCGATTTCAGCGCGTGGAACAAGAGCTGCAACTGAGTCAACAACAACAAGGTCAAGTGCACCTGATCGAATAAGCATGTCCATAATTTCAAGTGCTTGTTCGCCAGTGTCTGGCTGTGAAACAAGGAGCGCGTCAATATCGACACCAAGCTTTTTGGCATATTCGGCATCGAAAGCATGTTCAGCATCGATGAAGGCGCAGATACCACCGGCAGCTTGTGCATTAGCGATTGCATGCAAAGTAAGCGTTGTCTTACCTGAAGATTCTGGTCCATAGATCTCTACGATGCGGCCACGAGGTAATCCGCCAATGCCCAGCGCGATATCGAGTGCGATTGATCCAGTAGGAATAACTTCAATAATCTGGTTTTGGCGATCTGACATCTTCATTACTGAGCCTTTACCAAATTGACGTTCGATCTGGGCTAGGGCTGTGTCGAGAGCTTTTTGGCGCTCGGTGTTGGCTTTTTCTTGTGCAGCATCAGTTGCTTTATTACTTTTTTCAGTAGCCACGTAACTTTCCTTTCGATTGAACGCATCTGCTAATTAGCAGCTCGTTTGGGTCTGGCCCAGAAGGTACGGAGACCCAACGACGGACCACGCGTTTTCCCACTTAGGGTGTGGGCAGCTGCTGTGGGCGGAAGTTGGAACCGCTCTGGTTGTACGGGTATAGGTTAACCGAACATCTGTTCGAAAGGTAGCACTGGCCACCGACAAATCAAGCGTGTCGCGGCGAAAGTAGGTTAAAGATCGAGCTCGGGATGGTCGAACTGGGGCTCAGGTGAGTCATTGACTCCTAGTTCAAATATGACTGAAACTGTGGTTTCGGCTAAAACGGCGCTGCGAGAGATCTCCCAGTTTCCTTCACTTACTTCTTCAAAGAAGCGAGAGCCAAATCCTTTATTAGTCAGCTCAAAGTGAGAGCCATTATCGACGGCTTTAATGCTCAACTGGGCTGAGTTTCGATGCAGCAATTCAATATCTATATGCGATGCAGCCCCATGACGAGAAGCATTCGTAATCATCTCATCAACAATGTCAGCGATGACTTGAACTTCTACGCCCGTACGAGAAGCCATATCGGGTGAAATTCGTAATACGATTTCAATTATTCCCGACCATTGCTTTGTGCGCTTATCAAGTTCATCCTGTAATGAAATTAAATCATAACTCTCAATTTGATCGGCGTTTTCAAGGATTTGCTCAATCTGCTCAAAAGCTTTTCTTACTCCTGCAATATCGCCTGCTCTTTGAGCGCTTTCAAGGGAAAAAATCGCGGCAAGAATCTGTGACTGAACACGCCCATGTAAGTGACGTGCCCAGTTTCTAGAGATTTGAACAATCTCTTTATTAATTGGATTGAGTGAAAGCTTGGTATTTACAATATTCTCTCTACGAACTCTTATTATGTCTTCACTACGTAAAAATCCGGCCTGCATAAAATACCCGATTACTGAGACAATAAGGACTGCAACTAAGAAAACCCCAAGATGAGTTGGATTCTGATCCCAATGTGGAAGTAAAGTCCAATGTCCATTTATCAATGTGAAAACGTAATAGGGAACTCCGCTGGATAAAATCATCGTCAGAATTACTGAAAAAATATTTTGAATCCGTAAATATCTACAGAGCAATAGGCTCGGCCACTGAGCCAAATAGATGGCCAAATAAACAATTATGGCAACTATTGGAACCTGCATCCACGAAGTTTGTCGCGAAAGTGGACCAATAATTAAGAGCAAGCAAGTAAATGCAAATGCATCGGGGTTAAGCGGAGCAAATCTGAAACTATCAATTAAAATTCTTGCCGCAGATACATTCTCAGTGCTAAAGAATTTATCGTTGTGCACATCTTGGGATTCTTTATAGGTAGCTTCAATTTGATGTGAAAGATCCCTGATGGTTGTATCACTTATTAATCGAATTTCCTCTGAAATCGAAGGATCCATAAGATTATTAGCTGTACTTATGTTCCTCATCAAATATAAGGCTGCCTTTGAAGTAGCTACTACTTTATTTGTCAGGGCATCCGAAGCCTCTTTAAAATCACCAACAATCTTCTGCTGAATCTGCTGGATTGCCAGTAGAGAATTAGCTGCCGTTTGCGCCTTTATAGACTCCCTCCGGTATTTTCTAATATTGGAAGTAAGGGCCGAGAGTGTAAACAGACACAATATTGCTGCAGGTACGGGAGACGTAATTCGAGCAAAGTGTGTGCCTGATTCGTAGACATCCAAAATTGGGCCTAATGAGTGCTGAACAAATCCATTAAGTAGACCGCCAATAACTGCAATCAAAATGAGCTGCATGGCTTTAAGTACTTTACGGTTAAAGTAACTCAAAACAGAGTTGACTAATAAAAGGTAAATATAAAAAGTAGAGAAACCAGCGCCTTTGATGAGAGTCCACTTTATCCATAAAACTGTGGTGGCGGAGTTGTGGAAGCCCAATTGCAATAGTGCATTATTTACTGCAGGCAAATTATAGCTTTGCATTTCTACGTATATGGCTGGAAAAAATAGAAATCCAATTACCGCCCAAAAATATTCAAGAGATAGATACCAGCGCGCATTCCTTATCGGAGGTAAGGCTGTTAAATCTAACTTTTGCAAACTATGAAACCTTAGGAATCTTGCCTGAAAGCTCGAAGTAATAACGGGTTAACAAAACTCGCTGATTAGCATCGGCATTATCTTTAACTTTTAAAACCTTGGCTAAACGAGCGATAGCGTTTTCTGTCGATTTAACAGTAATCCCTCGGATCTTTGCTATTTCGGCATTTGATAATCCAGATGCAACTAGCTGCAAAATCTCAATTTGAATCTCTGTTAATTTAATTCGAGAGTTGGCTTCTGCATTATTTTCACTGCTGCTTGAAAATAGCGAAATTAACGCATCCAGCAGCATGCTGCTGCGATTTACGTCACCCTTTTTTAAATAAATTGAATTTGACGGTAACCCTCTGACGCCTGCATTTTTTAAACGTGGATCAGCCAGAGTTGAAAGAAAAATAACGCCAAGTTTTGGATTTGCACTTCGAAGTGCATGTGCAATATCAATTCCGTGAGGACCAGTTCCTAAATCTATGTCACAAAAAATTGCATCGGGTTTGAACTCTTGACCGGCCTTAAGAGCGCTAAAGGCATCAGAGGCACTTGCGACAAACTTAATCCCAAGGTGGCGAAGTGTTTCTACAAGAGTGATGCGGATCATGGCCTCATCCTCAATTATTAAAACGCGCAAGGCGGCAACATCGGCGTTATTTTTAACTACGGCCATCGTTTATTTACCCCCTCAAATTAGTAAGAGTTGGGTGGTCACCCCCTCTCACCTCTAAGGGTAGGGGCTAGCCCCGAAAATTGACAGATTCCAGCTGATTTTGCATTAGGGGTTAATCCCCCAATAAGGCGTTTAAGAGGGGTAATCCCTGCATGCATGGGTTTAGCTTCTGATCCAAAACTCAGCTTTTGAGGACTTTTAGGAGATTAATCGAAGGAATACAAGATTAATTTTTACATTTAATTCACGCAGGAAAAATTCTTAAGTGCAAACCCCTCATACCCAAATTAATAAGTAGGTTAATAAAGATCAGTTGAGTAATTTTCACTCCTAGAGATTTTTGAAAAATAATTTCACTAGAAACTGAAATCGAAAAACAACTGTGCTAGGGGAAAATTATGATGGCAAGAAGTTCTGCAGCTGAAGCATTACGTGATGCTGTAGAAGCACAAGAACTTTTGACTGTTGTTGAATCATTTGAAGAATCAAATGTTGAAGCAGCACATAGTGCGTTGCCATTTGAAAAAGCTCGCGAACTGGAATGTTTAGGATTGCGCTGGAAAGGCAATGTTCTTGTTGTGGGTGCCCCCGAAGAACGTTGGTTTGAAGTTGAAGATTTTGCAGATTCAATTGGGCAGCAAATTGAATTAGTAGCAACAACTCCCGCAGAAATTAAAGAAGCGCTATCACTCACTGCGACATTGCAAAAAGTTGAAAAAACAAGTATTGATGTTTCTCGAATTGAAGTTGGCGAAGCTCCAATTTCTAACTTAATTCAGCAAATCATTGAACGTTCAGTTTTGGAACGAGCAAGTGACCTTCACTTTGAAACATATGCCGAACATGTTGTTGTTCGCGCGCGCGTTGATGGCCGTTTGCGAGATTTAGTAAAGTTACCTGCACGTTTGGCGCCAGCAATTAGCAGCCGTATCAAAGTTTTAGCACAGATGAATATTGTCGAACGTCGTCGTCCACAAGATGGTCAATTCTCTACAACAGTTGGCGATCGCCAAGTTGATGTTCGTGCTTCATCAGTTGCAACCGTGCACGGTGAAAAGATTGTTTTGCGTTTGCATGATGCACGCAAGCCAAATGTTGATCTAGGTTCATTAGGAATGGGCGAAGATCAGCTGGTTACCTTTAGCAAGATGATTAACGCGAGTAATGGCCTTATATTGGTGGCTGGTCCAACAGGTAGTGGTAAAACAACTACATTGCACAGCGCCTTACAAGCAGTTGCTACATCAGAAAAGAACGTAATTACAATTGAAGATCCAGTGGAATATGTTGTTCCTGGAATCAATCAGATCCCAGTTCTAGATGGTGCTAACTCAGGCTTTGCTGTTCAACTTCGCGCAGTTCTTCGTCAAGATCCAGACATTATTTTGGTTGGCGAAACTCGTGATGCAGAAACAGCTCGAATCTCGGTGCAGGCTGCGCTTACTGGTCACTTAGTTTTCACTTCTATTCACGCAACAGACTCTGTTGGTGCCTTGTATCGCTTGCTTCAGATGGATATTGAAAGCCACCTGATTGCATCAGCAATCCGCGGCGTTGTATCACAGCGCTTGATCCGTATGAACTGTCGGTTCTGCTCTGAGGGCTACAAGGCAACTGCACAAGAACTTGTGACTCTTGAACATTATGGCTTTAAGGCTAAGACGTTAATTAGAGGTGTTGGTTGCACAATGTGCGGCGGCTCTGGTTACCGTGATCGTATTGCTGCATATCAAATTCTTAACATCACTGAAGAGCTGGCTGAATTAATTGTTAAGCATCCAGAACCAAATGAATTCCGTCGCAAAGCTTTAGAGAGCAATATGACAACAATGGATCACGAAGGTGTTCGACTTGCTGTTGAGGGAATCACTACCCTTGATGAAGCCCTCACGTTAATGGTTAATAACAATGACTAGCCTTCTAACGCGCGGATCAAATAAGTCAAAAGAGGGTTCTCAAACTCCTTTGAGTGAACAAGAAAAGACGTTCAAGTACACAGGAATCGGTCTTGATGGCAAGAAAGTTTCCGGCATTGTTAAATCAACTACGCGCGGAAAAGTTCAGTACCAACTTGAAGAAACAGGCTTGACCAAACTTTCAATTGTTGCTAAAAAGCCAATCTGGCAAATGGAGTTCGGTAAGTCCGTAACTGGAGAAGTTTTACTGCAGATTACTCGCCAGCTATCTTCTTTTGCCCAAGCAGGAATTCCAGCCGCTCGTGGCCTAGCAATATTGGCTAGCACCACCGATCACAAAGTTATGCGCGGAGTATTAGAAGAACTTGTTGTTGAAATCGAAGGCGGTGCCACATTAAGTGAATCCGTTGCACATTACCCTCATGTATTCCCAAGTTACTACGGAACTATCCTTAACGCTGCTGAGCGCAGCGGTGACCTTCCTGGCGCTCTTGAGACTTTAAACTCTTATTTAGAGCGTGACTTGCGATCAAAGCGCGCAGTTAAATCGGCAATGACGTACCCAATCGTTTTGATTTTGCTAACTATCTTGGCCGTTAGCGTTCTTTCTCTAGTGGTACTACCTAAGTTTGAAGTCTTCTTTGCATCCCTTGATGTACAGCTACCTCTTCCAACTCGCATGTTGCTTAACACCACAGGATTCCTTGGAAACTATTGGTGGGCATTGCTTCTTGGAGCAATTGTTCTTGGTGCCGGCTTCTTTGCCGCCTTTAAGAATGAAAAGGGACGCCTAAGAATCGATGGCGTTATGTTAAAACTGCCACTTTTTGGAAGCTTGATCCAACTCATCGCCCTTGAGCGCTTTTGCCGCGTTCTATCTACTCTTGTTCGCACAAACGTACCTCTGCCTGATGCACTTACTCTTGCCGGGCGCGCTGCAAGTAACTCTGTTTTCCAACGCGGTATCAACAACGCCCACACCGGCGTTCTCAACGGTGAAGGTCTAGCTACTCCCCTAGAGCGCGAGAAGATCTTCCCAATTGCTGCGATTCAAATCCTGCGCGTGGGCGAAGAATCTGGCCGCCTAGAAGATCAGATGGCACAAGCTGCGGCATATTACGCCGACGAACTTGATCACCGCATGAAGAATTTAACTGCCCTCATCGAACCAATTACTTTGTTGTTCTTAGGTGGCGGTGTCGGTTTCGTGGCCGTGGCCCTTGTTTCAGCCATGTACGGAATCTATAGCGGAGTTCAGGCATAACCATGAAAAACTTTATGTCTTACTTGCGCAATCACAAGGGTGAAGCGGGTAGCTCACTTATTGAGGTAGTTGTTGCCTCAATGATTATGGCCATCATTGGTCTAGCTCTTGTAACGGTGACCGTTGGTGCAAAGCCGCTTGCTGAACGCTTTAACGCTAAGGGTGTAGCACTTTCAAGCCTAGCTTTTGCGGCAAAGCAGATTCAACTGCAACCGATTCAGGATACAAATTGCGTAGGTTTAGTTTCTAACAAAGTTCAGCCTTACTACTTTGGTAGCAATTCAGCTCAAGGTGGAAAAAGCTTTGTAATTTCAATCGTAAAGGATTTTTATCCCGCACTTACGACAGGTATTACTTACGTTTACACAATCACGCCAACAACATTGCCAGCTGGTTTATCCTTTAATTCGGCAACTGGTGAAATCACAGGTACTCCAACTACTGAAAGCTCAACTAAGTTCACAGTAGTTGCCACCAGTGGTCTTAAGGTTTCTAAACAGGTCATCAATATTTCCGTAGTTACCGTTGTTGTTAAAGTTGATGTTGCTTCAGCGATTGACACCACTGATTTCCAGGGCTGTGCAACTAATGCGGCAGGAATATCAACAGCAACAGCTGCATACACCAAAAAGCAGATCCTCCAAGAAGTTGTACTTACAACAACCACTGACTCGACCCAGACAACACGCACGATTGTGAAAATGGGCTAATGCAAAAAATGCGAAACTACTTAAAGAGAAGCCCGGAGGCAGGCTTTACTCTGGTTGAACTCTTGGTTTCACTTGTAATCACAGCTATTTTGGCCGTTGGCGTGACTCGAATTCTGACAATAACAATGCAAACTGTTTCTTATACCCAGTCTTCGACTTTAGTAGCTTCTAATATTGCGCTTATCGATTCCGTCCTCAGTGACGATATCGGAGATTCCAACGGGTTCGTGATCCCTGATACAGCAACCACAACTCCTAATACATCCAAGATTTGCTCTAGTTGGAAATCAACAGATACGACGTATACAAATGTACGACCACTATTGACTTTGAGCGTTCCAAGTTATCTGCCAATCGCAAGCGCAAAGGGAAATGGCTTAACAATTACCTACACACTTGGCACCAACACAACTAATACTTTCCAGGTTGGTCAATTGGCAACGATTTACGGTTTTTCAAATACAAACCTAACTTTATCGAGCGCAGCCATTACGGCAAAAACTGAGACAACGCTTACTCAGGCCGGCACAATCACCGTTGCTACAACGCTTTCGACCACCGATACAGAAACACCTGCAACTGTGGGAACCGCTGCTGTTAACTGGTTCCACGGGTATGAAATTCGAAGTGTTGAAGGCGCCGGAGAGCTATGGCTAATTACATGCCCTGTTACTGGCTCAACTTCAAACCTTAGCAATCCACGAGTCTTGCGCCAAGGCGTACCTCTTCCCAATGATGTGAACTGGCCCAACATGGTTAAGTGCACAACGTTTGACATTGGTACTACTGCTTTGAAACCAATCACGGCAAGTGCGACATCGACTTTATGTCCAACAAATACATCCCTGACCTCTCTATCTGTTAATCCAGGGATCCAATTCATTATTCCGCCTGCCGCACCTGGCAGTCGGTCAAATCAATACTTCAAAATACAAGTTATCCAGGGAGCAAGGAGTATCGCATGATGATCAAAAAGAAAGGTGAGACAGGTTCAGCACTTAGTCTCGTTCTAATCTTTGTAACGATTGCTGGTTTAGCTATCGCCTCATTGATATTTGTAACCCAAATATCAACAACAGGCATTCATCAGTTATCGCAGAAGACTAAGAACTCAAGTGCTTTCGCTGCCGCTACTGCCGATATTCTTGCGCGTTTCCAGAAGGATCCAACCCTTGGAACTGCAGTTTATGACCCAACTCTTACTGATACAGCAAACTGCGGCTTATCTGCGGCTGAGATCTCTTCTATCAATAATGCAAATCCAAATATGACTTTTGTAAGCTGCATACCAGTTGTAGGTGGTGGACAGTTTGCAAGTACATCCACTGGTACCGCCGCAACAGATGGCACGACGATTTCAGGAATTATATCTTCGAATAATGCAATCCTGAGTAAAAAAACCGTCACTTTGGACCCAGCCGATACATCTTCATATCTAACTGCTTCAAAAGTACAAAAGGAAGTTACTTGTGATAGCACTAGAACATGTGCAGGTCCAGTAGTCGAAGATCCAAAAGTGAAGAATACAGATTCAGATCCAAGTTCAACTTCGTCTGACTGTGCAACGTATGAATATAACGCCACAACAAACGTGGGGTGCACAATGCCGATTAGCTACTGGGTTTATCCTCACGCAAAAACTGGCATTCTTCCAACTGCGCCAACAAGCTGTCCAACATCCGGAATAACAGTAACTCTCCAACCTGGAGTATATGGGTCTGTAGATGTCACGGCATTAAATCTGCTAACAAACCATACGAACTCCGGCAAGCTCTGGGGTAACTGGAATGTGACTAAATATGAAGACGGCAAAACAACTTGTGCCGCAAATATTAAAACTACTCTGATATTTGCCGATGGTGAGTTTATCTTTACTGGTGGCACAACACTTACATTCAATAATCCAAACCTAACAGTCATAAATAGCAACACGACAGTAAAAATGTGTACCAGTGGCTACAGTGAAAACAGTTCAAAGTGTGCAAACACTGATGTTGATTCACGCACCCAGTCCTGGACAACACACTCAGGTGTGAAGCAGTTCAGCTGTGATTATTCATCAAATAGCACCTCATCCTGGGACCCATCAAAGGATGGTCCTCTAGCAAACAATTCAACCTTTAAAGGTTCACGAATCTTTTTTGAAAGCACTAGCTTTGATGTACAAAAGGGAAAGGTATACCTGTGCGGTACTAACTTCCCATCAAATAAGGTGATGAATAACTTTGCGATTTTGGCACCGTTAGCAATTCACAACACCAACTGTAAGGATCTTTTGTCATCAGCTAATGCGGCAAAGATGTGCCTAACTGATCCAACAAAGACAATCACAATCAACTTTGGTTCAGCGGCGAATGTTCACATTGGTGGTGGAATGTTCGTGCCAAACGCTGCGGTTACCACAACAGAGACCAGCAATAAACACCACACCTGGGATCGCGAGCTAACATCAAAGTCAATAAAAATGACGTGTTCTGTAAAGACAGGCAAAGGTTGCGAACACAATGTTGAGCGCAATGAGCTTGGACGTACTGCAAGAATTACTTGCAGGTCTGAGAAGGGTGAATACTTCACCCTTGATATCAACATTGACGAACGTGATTCAAGCAGCGTCTTTAGTCGAGTCGATACCAAGTAATATGCAAAAAAGAAGATTCAACGATGACAGGGGCTTCACACTTGTTGAAGTTCTTGTCACCGTTGTGGTGATGGGGATTCTGGTCGGGATTTCATATCTCGGCCTGAATTCGGCCCGCAGTAACTCCATCATCAATGCTTGTGTAAACACGTACCAAGGCGTCGCTTTGGCCGTTGGAAGTTACCAAAGCGACAACAGCACGTTGCCAACAAAGATCGCAGATATGCAGCCGACTTATCTGAGTACCAATTTGATGGCATCCGTAAGTGACAGCTTTTACTTTGAATTAGGAGCATCCACAACTGGAAACCCTTACGAAGTATTTGTTTATCGAAAAGGAAGCACTACCCCACTTGGTGCAGCGCCCGCTGCATGCAAGTTGCTATAAAAATAGCAAAATTAACTATAGGAGCCCAAAAAATGATCAAAATGCTACAAAAAGAGATGGAAAAGCGTACAAAGTTACGTTCAACTAGCGATGCTGGTTTCACACTTATCGAATTACTTGTTGTAATTCTTATCATCGGTATCTTGTCTGCAGTTGTTGTTATCGCCCTTGGCGGAACAAGCAAGGATGCAAATGGCAAGGCATGTTCACAGGATGCATCAAACCTTTACAGCGCGATCACTAACTACCAAATTGCCTCTACTGGTGGCAATGGTTCATACCCAGCAACATCAACTGGAGCAGCACTAACAGCAGCAACCCTGCCATTAGTTTCAGCAACAGACTACCCAACACTATTAACAGGTAAGGCATATCTTGCGGCCGACCTAGCAATTCTAGTTCCAACTTATATCTCAAAGATTCCAACTGATGTGACTGCTTACTACATCACCAAGAGCGGAACAACAGATACAGCTCTAGCAGCAGTTGGTCCATCTTCAGATTGGCAGACAAAGAATCCAGGCGTTGCCTGTATTCCAGCTGGAATTTAATTAGGCACTTCCAATAGGTGAGGAAATAATTATTATCTCCCCATCAAGCCTGATTGGATCATGGATTGCGCTAGGACTTGCAATGGGCTCCTTCGCATCTGTCCTAGTCGCTCGGATTCCCGAGCGACTAGGCATCCATGGGAAATCTCGTTGCCGCAGTTGCAAGAAAGAGATTCCAATTTTTGACAACATCCCTCTTATTGGCTTTACGCTATTAAGGGGGCGTTGTCGTTTTTGTAAGGTACGCATCTCATTTATCTATCCGGCGCTAGAGATTTTCACCGTTATTGGTACGATCTTCATCGTGATTCATTTCGATAGCTGGCTAATGTGCACCGCTTGGGTAATCTTCTTAACTTTTGGCCTGGCCTTGAGCGTTATTGACCAGCGAAATAAGCGCCTACCCGATGTCTTGACCCTTCCCCTTTATCTGATTCTTTTAAGCCTTCTGGGCCTAGATGCCGCCCTCAATAACCATGGGGCAAAGTTCTTAGTTGCCATAGCCTCTTCTTTGCTTCTAGCCCTTTTCTACTTTGTTTTAAACCTTGTATCGCGTGGCGGAATGGGCTTAGGAGATGCCAAATTCGCCCTCGCTGTTGGCCTGTTAGCCGGCTATGTAAACGCTTTTAACGCCATTGCATCTACCTTTATAGCTTTCTTTTTAGGCTCAATAGTTGGGTTGATTGCAATCAAGGCAGGTAAATCAACGCGTAAATCAACCCTTGCTTTTGGTCCTTTTATTTATTTGGGCGCTTTATTGGGGCCTTGGCTTTCACCGCTTTTACGGCAGCTACTGAACTTTTAGCGTTCTTAGCTTTAAGAATCTGGGTAATTGTAAGTCCGGCTTCAAGATCTGCCTGCATCTCTGGGTGAATTCGAACTGCGTTACGAATCGCCAT
>CAIJYZ010000036.1 GCA_903825015.1 uncultured Actinomycetes bacterium | reverse complement strand
TTTTCTTGTATTTACTGCAAATGCCTTTGCTCTTTTAGGTTTGCGCGCACTGTATTTCTTGCTTAAGGGCTTGCTAGACAAGTTAATCTACCTATCTTTAGGCCTTTCATTCATTTTGATGTTCATTGGGGCAAAGTTAATACTTACTTACGCCCATGAAATTTTCCATGATGTTCCCAAAATTCCAACTCCAGTTAGCCTTGGAGTCATTGGTTGTATCTTGCTCATTTCAACTGTTGCTAGCCTGGTAAAGAGCAAGGCGAACCCAGAGATGAAGGCTCATGCTGGTCGAGTTACGGCGCACAAAGAAGAGAGTGAATAGTGAAGAAAAGTTGGTTGCTGCTACCAAAGCGCCTACGCCAAGTAATTGCATTCGTAATCGGGTCAACATTGGTCCTCATAGGCCTTGCTCTGATTGTGCTACCTGGCCCTTTTACTATGCCTTTTATTATCGCTGGCTTAGTTGTTTTAGCTCTGGAGTTTGCGTGGGCCGAGAGTTTATTAATTAAAGCTAAGCACCACGCTTCAAAGATTGTGCCCAAGAGGTATAAGAAGAAGTAGTTCAGGCATAATTGCCCGATGCCATATCAAGTGAGCTGCATTGAACTATTAGCCGATGATTGGGCCCGAGTTCGAGATATCCGCCTCCAATCTTTGCTTGAAAGCCCACATGCCTTTGGCGGGACATATGAAAACGAGAAGCTCTTTGATGAGATGCAATGGCGAAATGAATTCGGCAAGCTTTCATTCGTAGTTGCATCCGTCGATGGTCAGGATTCTGGAGTGATGAGCATAGAAATCCTTGTTGGAGATTTTGGATCAACGTGCTGGATTGGCGGATGTTGGACTGACCCTAAATTTCGTGGTGTTGGATTAATGCGCACGATGTTTAACTATGTGGATCGCCACGCAATTGAGCGGGGATGGCTTGTCCAAGGTTTAGGAGTCTGGACAGATAACGATTCTGCAATTTCTGCTTACGAAAAATTGGGGTTTGTTGAAATGGGTGGTCCTCAGCCAAGTTCACGTCAACCGGGGAAGTTTTATCAGCGGATGATCAGAAAAACTAATAACCTCTAAATCTCTGAAAGTTGATATTTGGCTTTTGCTAACCAAGCGGGGTTAATCTCTACGCCCCAACCTGGACCCTGCGGAATCTGTACCTTGCCACCTTCAATTGCAAATGGATTGCCCAAGAACAAATCTTTCTGCCATGGATAATAATCATCGCCTTCAATTGAAAACTCTAAGTACTTTCCTGGATTTGGAATCGCTCCAAGTAGGTGCATTGTGCAGATAGTTACTAGAGAAAGATTGGCGCTGTGAGGAGTGATCGGCATCCCTGCTTTTTTGGCCATCTCTACAACTTTTAAAGTTCTCCAAATTCCACCCATGTACATAATGTCAGGCTGCAACACATCAACGGCATGCATATCAATCATGCGTTGCCAGGTAACGAGATCCCAATCTTGTTCGCCGCCAGTTACATCTATATTTAAGGCATCAGTGACTTCTTTGGTTTCATCGAGTTCCCAGTATTTGCATGGTTCTTCAAAGTGGCTAATACCTTCGGCTTCAAGAAGCTTGCCAACTTCAATGGCACGTTTTGGAGAAAATCCGCTATTGCCATCAACTAATTTGGAGATCCCATCACCAAGTGCGCGCGAAACAACTGGCACTACCTCTTCAGTACGCCCTGGCCATTCATCAACATCGTTTCCGCATTCAGCAGCTACGCGCCATTTAAATGCGTCGAAGCCAAACTCATCGCGAAGTTTTACAAAGCGTTCGGCTTCTTGCGCAGGAGTGATGTCACGCTTCATAGAAGATGCATAAGTGCGCAGTTTTTTGGCGGTACCACCCAAAAGCTCTACAACTGGCTTGCCCTCAACACGTCCTCGAAGATCCCATAGTGCAGTATCTAGACCGGCATTTGCGCGGGCACGGTAACTACCAGGAAATTTATGTTCACGCGCTTCAACTACGGTCACAAGCGCTCCGATATCGGAAGCATCTTTACCCAACACCCAGGGTGCTACTTGGCGATGAAAAACCTGTGCAGTTATATCCGAGTGGTAATTAGAAACCTGTCCCCATCCGATATGCCCATCAGATGTAGTTACCTTTACAAATCCTACAAATTCATTACAAAATGTTTCTAGCTTTGTAATTGAGCCAAAGATCATCCCGCAGCCTTAACAAATACCGGCATATCTAGAAGAGATACTGCAACGGTTGAACCTGCACCGATACCTGCAGCTTCAGAGCTAGGAAGTTGGGCAGTGACGTGTGTTCCATCATTCATGTTAATAGTTAAGCGACATGAAGCTCCAAGAAAACTTGCGGCAAATACCGTTGCATTACCGGATTTGCTGGCAACGACATCAATGCTCTCTGGACGAACAAGTGCAATTCCTGTTCCTGTAGTTACTGAACCAGGAAGAGTCTTGACGATACTTCCAAGAACTTCTATTGATCCACCAGAAACTTTTCCAGAGATTGGATTAGTTAAACCAACGAACTCGGCAACAAAAGAAGTCTTTGGGCGGTCGTAAAGTTCGGCAGGAGCTGCGATTTGTTCGAGTTGACCATTGCGCATAACACCAACACGATCAGCAATGCTGAGTGCTTCTTCTTGATCGTGAGTCACAAACAAAGTAGTTGTGCCAAGCTCTAACTGAATACGGCGGATTTCTTCGCGCAACTGTGTGCGCACCTTTGCATCTAAAGCAGATAATGGTTCATCAAGTAAAAGCACCTTTGGAGAAATGGCAAGCGCACGGGCTAAAGCAACACGCTGCTGCTGACCACCAGATAATTGATGGGGGTAGTGGTTTGCATGTGTTGAAAGTCCAACGAGTTCAAGTAGTTCGGCCGACCGTGCCTTGCGCTTATCGCTAGCGGTTTTATGGGCCTTTAGCTTTAAACCATATTCAACGTTTTCACGGGCTGTCATGTGCGGGAACAATGAATAAGCCTGAAAAACCATTCCCATACCGCGCTTGTTAGCGTTTTGGAAAGTCACATCTTTGCCATCAACGATTAGCTGTCCACGATCAAGCTCCTGAAGACCGGCCAAGGCTCGAAGCGCAGTTGTCTTGCCGCAACCTGATGGGCCAAGCAACGCCACAAGTTCACCCTGTGCAATATCAAGACTCAGACCATCGAGTGCTCTGACCTTTCCAAAATGCTTGGCGAGGTCAACTAGTTGTACATATGTCGAGGAGCTCAACTTATGGTCCTTATCTATTAGGCGAGGTCAACGTCGAGTACTGCACTACGACGTTTCTTAGTAGGGATGGCTAGCAGTAGTGCAAGTACAAAGAGAATTGAAGCCAGAGATACTGCAACGGCAACATTTCCATTGGTGCGACCAATTTGTGCGATAACAACTTGGAAAGTCTTGTAGTTGAGGATATTTGAAATCGTGTATTCGCCAAGAACAAGGGCGATTGCAATGAATGAACCATTTACAATTCCTGTTTTAATCGTTGGCATAATGATTCCAAAGATTACGCGACCTGTATCTGCGCCAAGAGTTCGCGCAGCTTCAGCCAATGTATGGATATCTACCGCGTCTAAAGCCGCAGATAAAGATCGATATGTGTACGGCAAAATCAACATCGAATAAACGCCAGCCAAAGTGATTGGCGATTCAGTTAAGTTGATTGAAATCCAGCGGTATAGAGGCGCGATACCAACCACAATTACGATTGCAGGTATAGCCAAAGGCAGCAAGCACAACAGTTCAAATGGACGGCGCAGTGCTGGAAGTTTTAAATGCACCCAGATCGCGGTTGGAACAATGAGGAACAAAATAAGCGCCATAACTATTGCAGCAGTAATTAAAGAACGAGAAATCGCTGCCATCAAATCTGGCTGGCCGGGAATGATTTTCCAGGCTCTCAATGTTCGGCCCTTATCTTCAAAACCAAAGGGTTTGGTGGAGAAATCAAACATCGCATAGAGCGGAACAATTAGATATGCGCCGACAACCGTGATAATTGTCCAACGCCAGATTCGAACCCCCAGGGACTGTTTCATCGACGTTGCTCCCACTTACTAACTCGACGGCGCAGCAGGGCATAGAAACCCATTGCAATAATCACGACAACGACCATATAAAAGGAGAGTGCTTTAGCTTCGGCTGGATTGGCTCCACCGGTTTCACTTGTTAACGCCGTCGCAATTTCCAACGGGGTCAAGAAATCTGACAAATTAATCAAAGTTGCAGCTGTGGCATATGCAGAGAATGAGTTAACAAATAGTAAAAGTGCAGCACCTGCAAATGATGGAGTTAAAATTGGAATACCGATTCGTAACCAGTATTCGTAGGCTTTTCCACCAAGAGCATCGGAAGCTTCGCGCCACTGAGGCTTAAGGTTTTCAAGTGTTGGCAAGAAAACTAAAACCATTAACGGGATCTGGAAAAATGTATAAAGAACGCTAATGCCAAACTTTCCATAGAGCCAAGATGCATCTGCAAGGAAAGTGTTTGGAGCATATTTCACAGCGATGTTGGCGATCAAACCATTAAATCCAAAAGTTGCTAAAAATGCGAAGGTCAACATAACGCCACCGAACTGGGCGAGCACAGAGCTCAAAGCCACTGAGAATCGGTAG
>CAIJYZ010000035.1 GCA_903825015.1 uncultured Actinomycetes bacterium | reverse complement strand
GAGTGTGGCGGAAAAGATCCTGTAATTGTTGCAGCCGATGCCAATCTAGAGCGCGCCGTTGATGCAACGATGTGGTCGGCAATGGCTAACGCCGGTCAATCATGTATTGGTGCCGAACGCGTCTATGTTGATGAAAAAGTTGCCGATAAATTCGTTTCACTTGCAGTTGAACTAGCCAAAACTATTCATGCGGGTGCACCTGGTGATGGAAATTATGGGCCAGCAACTATGCCTTCCCAACTTAAAGTCATTCAATCGCACATAAAAGCTGCGATTAAAGATGGTGGAACTTGCGCATATGGTGGGCCGGATTCTGTGCAGCCTCCTTTTGTTCAACCCGTTATTTTGCTTGATGTACCAGAGGGTTCTGCTGCAATACAAGAAGAAACCTTCGGGCCAACAATCATTATTAACACTGTGAGAAATATGCGTGAGGCTATCGAACTCTCAAATGCGTCTGGCTATGGATTAGGCGCAAATGTCTGGTCTAAGCGCCAAGGAAAACGAATCGCCGCAGAGCTTGCATGTGGAATGGTTGCAATTAATTCAACATTTTCATTTGCTGCCATTGCTTCTGTTCCCTTTGGTGGTGTTAAAAATAGTGGTTATGGGCGCGTTCATGGTCCTGAAGGTCTTCTGGAATACACATACCCACGTACCGTTGTACGGACTCGTTTTAATTTACCGCTGAATTTATTAAGCTTTAAACGCAAAGCCAGTGAAGAAAAACTTGTCGTAACTTTGACGCGTTGGTTGAAAGGACGCTTCGGTTAATATCGCGGTGCGTTGCGTGTGCGTTCGGTATTAGGGCGGCGCTTATCTTTCTTTGACCAGCAGGCATTATGCCAATGTCTGCGACTGTCTTCATCGTCTTCAATCCATGCAACGGTGTGCGGAGTTGCCATTGGAATCATTTGATCGCAACCCGGGCATCGATATGGCTTGTTAGAACTAGAGCCCGTTAATTTGCGAACGATGTACATTCCCTCGTGGTGTTCTTCAATCGTTTGATTCGAGGTAGAAATATCACGATCATCAGATTTTGGCCGCTTATTCTTAGGGTAATTTCTGCGCGGACTCATGGGGATATTTTCTCACAGCAGCTGCGGTAGTAGTATCTGAACATGAGCGTCATCGAAGTAAAAGGCCTGAAAAAGAGCTATGGCCAGGTGCATGCCGTCCGCGGGGTGGATTTATCAATTGCCCAAGGCGAAATCTTTGCCCTTCTAGGTCCAAATGGAGCAGGAAAAACAACCACCGTTGAAATTCTCGAGGGTTTTAGAAGCAGGGATGCTGGTGAAGTTTCAATTCTTGGTTTTGACCCAAAGACGCAAGGACACGCCGCACGTGAATGGCGTAATCGAATTGGAATTGTTTTGCAATCTGCCGCCGATGCTGGCGATTTAACTGTCATTGAAACCGTTCAACATTTCAGTGGTTATTATTCAAATCCACGAAATGTTGATGAGGTTCTTGCCGCGGTAGGGCTAGAAGAGAAATCTGGCGCGCTAATTCGCAACCTTTCAGGTGGTCAACGACGAAGATTAGATGTTGCCCTTGGAATTATCGGTAGCCCCGAACTTCTTTTTCTAGATGAACCAACCACAGGCTTTGATCCAGAGGCTCGCCGGGCATTCTGGGCACTCATTCAACAACTACGCGGCACTGGAACTACAATTTTGCTCACTACTCATTATTTGGATGAAGCTGAAGCCCTCGCTGATCGAGTAGCTGTCATTAACAATGGATTAATAATCGAAGTTTCCTCTCCTGCAGAACTTGGTGGTCGTGCCACCTCGCAAGCTCTTGTTTCGTGGCGCGATGGAAACCAGATAAAGACCCAAGCTACCGATAACCCAACTTCTGTCGTAACTCAATTGACTGCTCAGTTTGATGGCGAAATTCCAGAGCTCACGGTTACTCGTCCATCACTTGAAGATATTTACTTAACGATGATTGGGGGCACTCATGAATAAGATTCCAAGTGCACTTAATCTAGGTATTCGCCGAGGCAGTTTAGAAATCAAACAATTTGCCCGCCAACGCGAATCAGTTGTTTTTACACTTTTATTTCCCGTAATTTTATTGGCGATTTTCGGTTCGGTTTTTAAGGACACAATTGCACCAGGTGTGACTTTCTCTCAATACTTTGTTGCTGGCATGATTGCATCTGGCCTTGTTAATACTGGCTTTCAATCTCTAGCCATAACGATTCCAATGGAGCGAGATGTTGGAGGCTTAAAGCGACTTCGTGGTACACCAATGCCAGCGTCGAGCTATTTCATTGGAAAAGCGATCCTGATAGCAGTTAGCATGATTATTCAAATTGCTCTTCTCTTCGGATTTGGACTTCTCTTCTTTGGTGTTGAAATGCCAACCGAGGCAAGCAAATGGATAACTTTTGCCTGGTTAGTCTTACTTGGAAGTGCTTGCTCTACAGCCCTTGGTATTGCTTTTTCAATTGTTCCAAAGAGCGGGCGCGGAGCTTCAGCAGTAGTTTCACCGATTGTCATAATCCTGCAATTCTTTAGCGGTGTCTTTTTTGTCTTTACGCAATTGCCATCGTGGATGCAGCAGTTCGCTGCAATATTTCCGCTTAAGTGGCTTACTCAAGGCATGCGTTCTGTCTTCTTGCCGGACTCATTTGCCGCCCAGGAAGTAGCTAAATCTTGGGAAAATGGAAAAACATTTATCATCCTTTCAATCTGGCTAGTCCTTGGAACGCTTTTCGCTGTTCGTAAATTTAAGTGGGATCGCGATTAAGCGCTTTATAGCACTAGGTATTGCGCTTTCATTAGGCATTGCTCCTGTGCATGCTGCGACGAAAAAACCCTCTCCAACGCCTTCAGTTAAAGCAACAGCGAAAGCAACAACGAAAGCAACAGCCACCAAGAAGGCAGTTGTGAAAAAACCTGTAGTGAAGAAAAAGCCTGTTAAGAAAACGGTGCGCAAGAAGGTGTCGGTTTCTCCTTCACCTAAAGCAATCTGGCCGCCTTTGGGATTTAAAGCTAATGGTGAAGTCTTTGCAAAGATTCCTACCGCCAAAGAATTGATTGGCACCGCCTCCAATAGCACTGTATTAACTCGACAACTTGCTCAAAAAGTTGACGGGGTGGCAATCTGTGAAAAATATTCTTGTGGGGCAGTCCAAGTTGCATCACTCAATGGCTGCACGTGGTGGGAAATCACTGGAAACCTAGTCGGTGAAACATCAGCAACCGATAAAACTACTCGAATTTTCGGAACTATTCGTGCACTCGTTGGAGAAACAACTCTAAAACAGGTAACTACTGTTTTATTAATTAGCCAAGAACCGCTTGAGTTAAAGCATGCCGTAACAAACATTGCTGCATATTGTCATCACGATGCAACCTCTGAAAAGATTCCGAGCACTAGCTACAAGGTTTCAAACAACTAACGATTAGCTCCAGGAACCCACAGCTGATCTCCAACTTCCTTGTTAGCAACCCGAGCCAAAACAAAGAGTAGGTCAGAGCAACGGTTGAGATATTTCGCCGTGAGTGGATTTACTCCCCCACCAAATGCATGAATTGCGGCCCACGTACGACGCTCTGAACGGCGTACAACCGTGCGAGCAACATGCAGATGGGCAGCCGCCGGAGTTCCAGAGGGCAAAACAAATGAGCGAAGAGATTCAAGGTCAGCATTGAACTTATCGATTTGTTCTTCCAAATATGTAATTTGTGATTCCAGAACACGAAGTGGCTCAAATGCTGGCGAATCAACTACTGGCGTACAAAGATCTGCGCCAACATCAAAGAGGTCATTTTGAATCCGAACAAGTAATGCACGAACATCATCTGATAGCTCATCGGTCGATAGAACGACTCCTATCGATGAGTTTGCTTCATCGACGGTTGCATAGGCTTCAAGACGGGGATCGTTCTTTGAAGTTCGGCTCATATCACCCAATGAAGTTGTGCCGTCATCGCCGGTCTTGGTGTAAATACGCGTTAAATTAACCATGCCCGTAGCCTATAAGTAGACTGCGACTATGGCATCTCACGACCGATTCCGAGTTATTGGCGGAGCCCAACTGCGTGGAGTAGTCACAATTTCCGGAGCCAAGAATTCAGCTCTTAAACTCATGGCCGCTTCGCTCCTAGCAACTGGCAAAACTACAATCACTAATATTCCCGATATCGCCGACGTCGACATCATGGCCGATTTATTGACTCGTCTTGGATGTGTGGTTGTTCGAAGTGATGCGCAGGTGACAATCGATGTGCCAAAGGTTCCTGGCCACCGCGCTGATTATGATTTAGTTCGCAAGATGCGTGCTTCCATTAACGTTCTCGGTCCCCTTGTTGCACGTGTTGGCGAAGCAGAAGTTGCACTTCCAGGCGGGGATGCAATTGGTTCGCGTGGAGTAGATTTTCACATCAAAGGACTTGAAGCACTTGGCGCGACAGCACATATAGAACATGGATATGTCATTGCCGAAGCACCTCATGGTTTAACAGGAGCAGTAGTCGAACTAGATTTTCCAAGTGTTGGCGCAACGGAAAATATCATGACGGCTGCAGTCTTGGCTCGTGGCGTCACAACAATCGAAAACGCTGCGCGCGAACCAGAGCTAATTGACCTAGGTGAATTTCTTATTTCAATGGGTGCAAATATTTCAGGACTTGGCTCACCAACAATTACGATCATTGGTGTTGAGCAATTGCAACCAACTATTCATGCCACTATTGCCGACCGGATCATCACCGGAACCTGGGCCTTTGCTGCAGCAATGACTCGCGGAGATATAACAATTAGTGGTGCCCGTGCCGAACATCTGGAACTACCCCTTGAAAAACTGGCATCTGCCGGTGCAATTGTGACAACTACTGCCGATGGTATTCGTGTTCGAATGGATCAGCGCCCGCAAGCAATTGATGTAGCAACCCTTCCATATCCAGGGTTTCCAACTGATTTATTACCTATGGTTATCGCACTAAATGCTATTGCCGATGGTCATTCATTAGTAACTGAAAATGTATTTGAATCACGCTTTATGTTTGTTAACGAACTCAGCCGATTAGGTGCCCATATATCCGTTGATGGCCACCATGCATCAATTGAAGGTGTACTTGAGCTATCCGGAGCACCTGTTGAGGCCCACGATATTCGCGCCGGTGCCGGGCTAATTTTGGCCGGCTTGGTTAGTGAAGGTGAAACAACTATTGACGAGGCCTTCCACGTAGATCGCGGATACCCTAATTTTGCCGAACAGCTGCAAAGTTTAGGCGCAAAAGTTACTCGCGAATAATGACAATTCCGGATCGCAACTTAGCACTTGAACTCATCAGAGTAACTGAAACAGCTGCCCTCGCAGCGGCACCATGGGTGGGGCGGGGCGAAAAGAATTTGGCTGATAAAGCTGCCGTAGAAGCTATGAGAGAAATGATTAATACCGTTGATATGTCCGGTGTAATTGTTATTGGCGAGGGAGAGAAAGATAACGCTCCAATGCTGCACAACGGAGAAACTGTCGGTAATCAAGAAGGACCTGCATGTGATGTTGCAGTTGATCCCATCGATGGAACATCACTTACAGCAAATGGAATGAATGGCGCAATTTCAGTTATTGCCTTAGCACCGCGAGGAACTATGTTCGATCCGATGACAAGTTTCTATATGAACAAAATAGTCACCGGGCCGCAAGCAGCCCATGTCATAAATATTAAGGCATCTACCGCGGAAAACATTACTGCGGTTGCCAGAGCTAAGAATTCATCAATAAGTGATATTACTGTCGTAGTTCTTAATCGACCTCGTCATGATCAACTCATCAAAGAGATTCGCGAATGTGGTGCACGAATTCGTTTGATTCAAGATGGCGATGTTGCCGCAGCGATTGAAACTGCTAGACCTAATACGGGAATAGATTTACTAATGGGAATTGGTGGTACCCCAGAGGGCGTAATCACCGCTGCCGCCATGATCTGTTTGGGCGGTGCAATCCAAGGTCAACTATTTATAGATGGTAAAGCCAACGGTCCAGTTCTGACAACTCGAGACTTGATTAATTCTGAAGATGTCTTTTTGGCAGCTACTGGAATCACTGATGGAGAACTAGTGCATGGAATTCGCTACACCAGCTTTGGCGCTGTAAGTCAATCAATAGTGATGCGCGGCAAATCAAAAACTGTTCGTGTTATCGAAACTGAACACTATTTAAAATAAATTACTTAGAAACAGTTTCCGTAAGAATTGAAACGCGGTTATTAGAAACAGATAAGAAACCACCACTTACATTAAACGCTGTGGTGGTTCCATCACTTCCCTTAATACTTACTGCACCATCGACAAGTACTCCAAAGAGCGGCGCGTGATCGGTCAAAATACCAAGATCACCCTCTGTTGTTCGGGCTGAAACAAATGTTGCTTCGCCAGACCAGACACGCTCTGATGGAGATACGAGTTCGACTTTGAGTGTCATTGTCTAATTACTTTCCAACACTGGCTGCGAGTTCGGCGGCGCGACGCTCTACGTCATCAAGGCCACCGCACATGAAGAATGCCTGCTCTGGAATGTGATCGTACTTTCCATCTGCAAGTGCTTCAAAGGCTGCGATTGTGTCGACTAGCGGCACGAATGAACCCTCGATACCTGTAAAGACCTTTGCCACGAAAGTATTTTGTGACAAGAAGCGCTGGATACGACGTGCGCGTCCAACCAAGATACGGTCTTCTTCAGAGAGTTCATCGATACCAAGGATCGCGATGATGTCCTGTAGATCCTTGTAACGCTGCAAGATCTGCTTAATGCGGTTAGCAACACGGAAGTGGTGCTCGCCGATATAGCGTGGATCCAAGATGCGTGAAGTTGAGTCAAGTGGATCCACAGCTGGGTAGATACCAAG
>CAIJYZ010000034.1 GCA_903825015.1 uncultured Actinomycetes bacterium | reverse complement strand
TCTCGGCCATCCGACCAAAAACTAACGCCGTTCATTTTTTACGTGAACGGCGATTAGTAGAGAGCGGACGACCGGGTTCGAACCGGCGACCTGAACCTTGGCAAGGTTCCGCGCTACCAACTGCGCTACGTCCGCGAGGAGGCAAAATCTATCGTAGGTGAGGCCATTGCGCCAAAGTGGGAATTCAAAGGCTAGCGTTGCCTTGTGAGTTCATCGGAGAATGCGCCTGTTTTTTGGATGAACGGGCGATTGGCTACTGGTCTTTCGCAGATTTCTCATGATCCCAAATCTTTGGATGACGGGGGCTTTTGGGCAGTCACAACAACTTTTGAAGGCGGGTTCACTGCCGCTCGATTTGATCACGTGGATAATGCTCAGTTTCCATCAACTGCATGGAACACGATTCGTGGCACGTGGGAGAGCAGTTTTAGTAAAGAAGAGTATGTGTCATATGTGCAGCGCATTCAAGATTTGATTTCCCAAGGGTGGGTGTATCAAGTCAATGCTTGTCGTCAAATTTCGACGAGTACTGATGCAGCCAATCTTCGTGGGCTCTTTAGTGAAATCCTTAACAACAATCCAGCGCCATGGGCAAGCTACCTAGAAATACCTGGAATTAATATTGCTTCAGCATCACCCGAACTATTTTTAAAACGTACCGGCAATAAGGTTCGAACATCTCCCATCAAGGGAACTGCACCTGTTGGAACAAGTGAGTTCGGATTTAAAGATCGCGCAGAAAATGTGATGATTGTTGATTTAATGCGCAATGATTTTGGGCAGATTTGCAAGAGTGGTTCAGTTACAGTTCCGCGTTTGCTTGCGACTGAAAATCACCCTGGATTAGTTCATTTAGTTTCTGACATTGAAGGAGAGCTCCAAGAAGAAATTTCATGGGAGCAAATAATCAATCTGCTTAGCCCGCCTGGTTCAATTAGCGGGGCACCAAAATCCTCAGCAATCTCTGTTATCCAAGAGAATGAATCTAAAAGGGGACCGTATTGCGGTGCACTTGGATGGGTGCAAGGTGATAATTGCGAACTTTCTGTAGCGATACGTATATTTTACAAAGATGAGAAATTGTACTTTGGAACAGGTGCTGGGATTACTTGGGCCAGTAATGCAAATGATGAATGGGAAGAGACGCAATTAAAGGCGCGAAAATTGATCTCGATTGCTGGAGGTCAACTATGAAGGTAATTTTTAATGGTGAACTATTAGAAATTCAAGATACACCCGCATCAGATAAAGGTTGGTTGCCCGGGCAAGGCATATTTGAAACAGTTAAAACAGTGGAGAACGCCGTATACGCATTAGATCTTCATCTAGATAGAGCGCAAAAAAGTGCACGAGCGATCAGTTTGAAAATCCCTGACCGTAATGAGATTGAACAAGCCGTGGATATGCTTCTAAAGCATGTACGCGAGTCCAACGGTTTATTGCGAATCTCATTTTCCGAACATTCAGATTGGTTGGTAGTACATCTGCCATATGAGAGCTCAGATGCCCCGCTAAAGTTGCGGATCCACCCGCAAAAATTCTCGGGTAGTCCCTACAAGCAATTTCCATATACGGATCGACTTAAGGTGATGGAACAATCGAAAAGCGCCGGTTTCGATGATGCGATTATCGTGAATACGCGTGGCGATATCTGTGAAGGTTCGGTAACAAATCTGATGGTGCACATTGAAAATCAGTGGTTGACGCCACCGGTGGAGGATGGCTTGTTACCAGGAATCATGCGCGAGATATTGATTGCAAATAATCTTGTTAAAGTCCAGTCAATCCAGCTTTCACAAATATCAAATATCACCTCGGCCTTTTTCCTAAGTAGCTTGCGTATCGCACAACCAATCGCATCAATCGAGGCATATCAATTACAGGTCTCACACGTCTTTGGTCAAGAAATCCATGCGTTGGCGCGTAAGTATTCGGTAGGCTAGGCACATGATTCAGGTAACCGTTGATGGCCTTGCTCGCTCGATTGAGGCTGACCAACGCCCTACCCATCTTTTCGCGCACGATAAAGAGATTGTCGTTTGCCGTGTCAATGGCGCACTCAAAGATCTTTGGACAGAGCTCAAAGAGGGCGATGTCGTTGAGTCAGTCAACATTTCTTCACCCGATGGCTTATTCGTCTTGCGCCATTCAACAGCGCACGTAATGGCGCAGGCTGTTCAAGAAGTATTTGCAGATACCAAATTGGGAATTGGTCCACCGATTAAAGATGGTTTTTATTATGACTTTGATCCGCTGACTCCATTTAATCCTGATGATTTAACAAAAATTGAAAGCGTGATGCGCAAGATCGTTAAGGAAGGCCAACGTTTTCGCCGACGAGTTGTCACAGAATCAGATGCACTTATCGAACTTTCCAACGAACCGTATAAGTGCGAACT
>CAIJYZ010000033.1 GCA_903825015.1 uncultured Actinomycetes bacterium | reverse complement strand
GTAAAAATCCACCTAAGCAGCCATCTACATGCAGTCCGATTCCATGCTTGATTGCTAACTGGCCGATTTCGGTAATGGGATCAATAAGTCCGTGTGCATAGTTTCCGGCAGAACCAACTAAAGCGATTGTGTTTTCATCAATGAGAGCATCCATAGCTGCTAGATCGACAACAAATGCATCGGTCAGAGGCGCATGGCGAACTTCAATACCCAGCCAGTGTGCGCCTTTATCTAAAGCAACGTGAGCAGTAGTTGGAATAACAACATTGGGCTTTGTTACACCGCGTTCGCGTGATGCTTGTTCGCGATATGTGTAAAGGGCGGTAATCAAAGATTCACTGCCGCCGCTTGTGATTACTCCACAGGCATCACTTTCAGGGCCCGTCCCATGCAACATATCTAGAGTCATCGCAATAATTTCAGATTCAAATTTTGTTGCCGATGGATACATATCACGCTGTAAAACATTGGCATGAGCAAACTCTTCAAATACTTGAGTCAGCACATGGTAATGATCGTGGTCTCCGCTGTATAACGAGCCAGAGACCTTTCCCTGATCTCCAACGGCATCTTCGCGCTTTGCAAAAGATCGCACCATCTCTAAAACTTCTTCAGCCTTTAGACCCTGGGCGGGAATCTGAGAATATGTCGTGGTTGTATCCCGATAGGGGTACAACTCATTTAGCATCGAGTCCATCTCTGAACTTGAGCTTTGCGCGCTCTCAGACATACAAATCACCTTTTTCTAGGAATCTAATAATCTACTTTTGCATAGCCAGCCTTGAATTACAACATTGATAGCAATAGCCTTCGATGAAATTCGCGAGAGGTACACCATGGCATCGGCCCATAACTCCAAAACAAGATGGCTTACAACAATTCATGTGACTGCTCTAGTTCTATTGCTTGCAGTCTTTGGAATATACGAAATGTCTTTCTCGGGTGAGTTTCTGATCGCCGTTCGCGCCAGCATGTATATCTATGTATTTATCCTTCTCCTTATTCTTTCCACAGCTGCTTCTGTCTTTAATTCAAAACATGCGCACTTTCGCAACCAAGTTCCAATTGCATGGCGAATGGTATGGGCAACTATTTCAATAATCATCGCCTGCCCCATTCTTAGCGTTGGCCGTACTTTGGCCTTAGGTGCAATGGGTTCGGTGCCAATGTTTGCCGTGGCGCTGCTCGCTCTACCATTTATTTTGTATCCAACCTTTTTCTTTGCAAGTGGAGTTTTGTCGTGGGTTAAATTTGCCCAGAAAAAACCAGTTCGTTTATTACGAGGTTCATTTCTAATCGGGATGCCATTTGTTTTAGTCTTTAGCGCAGTTGGAGTCCAGGCCGCTACATGGCATCCAGAATGGGCAAAAGATGTAACGCACCAAGAGATTTTCACCTCAGGTGATCATGGATATCGAATTCCAGCGATGACGGTATTACCCAATGACACCGTTTTAGCGTTTTCTGAAAGTCGCCAAGAAGCTATGAGTGATCTTCTCAATATCGATATTGTTTTACGCCGAAGTACAGATGGTGCAAAAACCTGGCAACCAATTCAAGTAGTCGAAGATATGGGCAGCCGCACGGTGCATAACCCAACAGTTTTGTTCGACAAGAAAACCAAAATAGTGTGGCTAGCATTCTGCGCCGATTACACCGAACTCTTTATGACTTCGAGCAAAGATCAAGGTGTGACATGGGCAAAGGCACGAAACTTAACGCAAGAACTATCGCTACCTGTAACACAACATTGTGCAACGGGTCCTGGCAGCGGATTGCAGATTGCTTCTGGGCGTTTGATTGTTCCTTCCAACTTGGATGCTCCACGCTCTTTATACAGCGATGATGATGGCGTGACTTGGAAATTAGGCAAGACTATGAACGCTGGGGAAGAACCACAATACGTTGAACTAAGTGATGGAACAGTGTGCGCGAATTTGCGTAACGCCTTGAAGAAACCACGATTAGTTAGTTGCAGCAACGATGGCGGCATCACTTGGCCAGCAACGCAAAACGATCCCAATTTAGTGGATGCCGGAATCCAGGCCGCGATCACTAACTACCAAGATCAACTCCTCTTTAGTAATCCAGCCGCAGGTTATCGCGCCGAGATGACGCTTCGAAAGAGTGATGACAACGGTGCAACCTGGGGCTATTCAAAACTCTTATACAACGGGGCCGCTGGGTGTTCCCAGATTGGTGTGCTTAGCGATAACACCATCTTGGTGCTCTTTGAAACCGGCCGCTTTGATCTACGCGAATCTATTTCACTTGCTCGACTAACCATTGGGAGTTCAACATGAAGTACTCATATCCTGGCAAAGTATTTGTTATCACCGGTGGCGGAGGTGGAATCGGTTCCTATTTAGCTGCTGATTTTGCAAGTAAAGGCGCCAAAGTAGTTTTGGTTTCACGGACTGAATCAAAGTTAAAGTCCGTTCTTGCCGGCCTTGAAGGTGATGGCCATATGTATATCGCAGCCGATTTAACGGATCGAAAAGAGATTATCCGGGTACTAGAAACTATCGAAAGTACATATGGTCATATCGATGTGCTTATCCCTAATGCAGCAATCACCACCACAGATCGTTTTGATGTACGCAGTATCGAAAGCATCGAACGCGAATTAGATATCAATCTTGTTGCACCGCTTATCTTTATTCGAAGTGCTATTGATTTATTGAAGAAAAGTGATGATCCCCGCATTATTACTACGGGCTCTTTAGGTGGAATCTTTCCACTAGGTGAAACACCCATGTATACAGCTTCAAAATTTGGGCTACGCGGTGCCATGCTTTCAATGAGTTTAGATCTAGCGGGCAAGGGAATAAAGGCGGGTTCAGTTCTGCCATCGGCTACAGACACACCAATGTTGCACCGCGAAGCAATTGAAGGCGGCAACACATTGCAATTTATGGATCCACCACAGACAAGCGGTGATGTTCTTAAATCTTTCCATAAAATGTTAGATAAACCTCGATTTGAAATCTATCCTCGCTTTAGCGAATCACTTCTAGTAAAAGCGGCAATGTTGGTTCCTAACTTGCTACCAAAGTTAATGCCGCTCTTTAAAGGAAGTGGCGACAAAGGACATAAGAAGTTCTTGAAGGAACTAGAGGCTCGCGGAATCGCCCGCAAAGTTGGCGAGACATGGGAATACATCGAGCAATAGAACTACTTGCTGCGAAGCTTTGAAACTGCTAAATCTGCATAGACCTGTGGTTTTCTAGTCTTTAGGTCATATCCAAAAATTGTCCCACCGATTGCTATTACAAGTAAAACGAATGGAACCAAGTTAACTATCTTGTTATCGCTTCCGGTTAGCGTGTTGTAATGCATCGCAGCTAAAAAGAATGCCGTAACCAAACCAATGAAGCCGATAAGCGGTGCAATAACACCTTGCCACAGTTGGCGGTCTGGTCGCTTCCAAAAGAAAGCAACTACAGAAAGTGAAGCCATTGCTTGCAAAGCAACGATTCCTAAAGTGCCTACGGCAATCAAACTTGCGGCATAAACCGTATAGGGATCCGCGCCGCTTATTGCAAATACAACGGCCGAAAAAGTTGCAACGCCAGTAATTGCAAGACTTGCTTTATGTGGGCTCAAGAATGATTTGTGGTGATGGCCAAAGTGCGTCGGCATGATTGATTCACGGCCCAAGGCAAATAGATAGCGACTGGCAGCATTATGGATTGCTGAATAGCCAGCTAAAACACTGGTGCAAAGCAGCACAGCGGTAATATCAAAAAGGATTGTTCCGCCATATTGCTGCACCAAATTAATAACAAAGACTCCCCCATCTTTTTCAGACAGGGCACGAACTTTGTCGGCACCAACTGAACCGATAATGATCCAAGAAGATAGAACATAGAAGATTCCAACTGAACTGACAGCGATATATGTGGCCCGCGGAATGCTGCGCTCTGGGTCTTTGGTTTCTTCGCCATAAAGGGCTGCTGATTCAAAGCCGATAAAACTAGTGAAGGCAAATAACATTGCGATACCGATTGGTCCTGAAGTTATTGCTGATTTGCTAAATGATTCAATTGGAAATGCCTGCATGTGTTGCTTGTTTAAAACTAAAGCTTCAAAGATAAAGAGAATCGCAAATTCGGCAACCATAAATACGCCAACAACTTTTGCACCCATTTCAACAGATCGATAACCAAGGATTGCAACCACGACAATTCCTATTGCGCTAAATACATACCAAGGCACATTTACTCCGGCACCTTCAAGAATTAGCTGTTGCATGAAATAACCAAAGGCACCTGCAAGGCCGCATGCTTGGGCGGTATATGCGGCGAGTGCAACATATGCAGATCCCACGCCAACGGGTTTAGTTAACGAACGGGCAATATATGTATAGAAGGCCCCAGTGTTAATTACCTTGCGGCTCATTGCTGCATAGCCAACTGAAAAGCAGATCAAAACTAAGGTGGCGATTAAAAAGGCGGCGGGCAGACCTGCACCATTTCCATAGACAAGTGCCAGCGGCACATTGCCCACCATCGCTGCCATTGGGGCTGCTGCTGCAATAACAAGAAAAACTACTTTTCGGGTTGTCAGAGATGGGCCAACAACGGCCGGGCTATTGTCAGTAATGGCAGACTCCAATTCAGTTGCCGAAACTGTACAAAGATTAGGCGCAAAAGTCACCGGTGATTTGAAAAGCTTTTCAGTGCTCTAAACTCCTCACCGTAGGGGCGGTAGCTCAGTTGGTTAGAGCCCAGAACTCATAATTCTGTCGTCGTCGGTTCGAGCCCGACCCGCCCCACGCTTCAAATTAGACACGAGGATTACTATCACTCATGGTTAAAATCGCAGTTGTTGGCGCTGGATGGCGTTCTGAGTTCTATCTACGCATTGCAGAATTAATGCCCGATAGATTTGAAATTGTTGGTGTTGTCGCCCGAAAAGAAGAAATTCGCACACAGATTCAAGAAAAATATGCAGTTAATGTATTTGCCTATGTCGGCGAACTTATTGGTCATTCGAAGCCAGATTTTGCAGTCAGCGCTGTTTCATGGGATTCAAATCCATCCGTTGTAGAAGAACTTGTTAAAGCAGGTGTATTTGTTTTGTGTGAAACACCGCCAGCAAGAACACTAGAAGATCTCAATAGTTTGTGGGCCGCGGTAGGTGCGACTGAAATGGTGCAAGTAGCGGAGCAATATCTATATCTTCCCGGCCATGCGGCTCGATTGGCTATCTCCCGTGAAGGCGTGATTGGTCAACCGACCTCTGTTGAACTTTCATCTACACACGGCTATCACGCTGTATCGATGATGCGCGGTTTCTTGCAATCTGGTTTTGAGCCCACAACAGTTGTGACAAAAGTTTTTGAAGCGCCACTAGTTGATCCACTATTTCGAGGAGGATGGAATACAGATTTATCTCCGAAATTGGCTAAAACAACTATCTCGCTCATTGACTTTGGAGATAACAAATCTGGGGTTTATAACTTTGTAGATAACCAATGGCACAACCAATTGCGTCATCGCAGAATTGTGGTGCGCGGCAGTAAAGGCGAAATCCTCGATGACCAGGTCATTCGACTCATCGATGGCCCAGCAATTACCACTTCACTGATACAGCGATACCAACTTGGGTACGACTTAAATCTTGATGGATTTGACACTGAGCATTTATCTTTCGAGGGCAGAGTAATCTTCAATAACCCATTCGTAGGGCTTCGATTTATGGATGAAGAGATTGCCATCGCTCAGATGATGGTTCAGATGGCTGAATGGATCAATGGCAAAGCTGCTGCGCCGTATCCCTTGCGAGAAGCGTGTCAAGATCAACTTATTTCAATCGCCATCGACGAATCGATTGCAACCGGTCAAGAGGTAAGGAGTTCTAAAGCAGCCTGGGCTAACTAAGCGCCAAGGGTGGCGATATCCAAAAGTTCAGAGTTAATAGGAGTATCGGTTGGACAACTTGCATTGAGTTCTTGAATTTCTTCTGCTGTCAACGAAATATCCACACCGGCTAGTGAATCTAAAATCGATGAAACTCTAGAGGCCCCTGGAATTGGAATTGATGTTGGAAATTGATTCAAATGCCACGCAATGGTTAATGCATATACAGAGACACCTTTACGATCGGCCATCTCTTTAAAGATACCTAAATCACCCGTCGCTAATTTCTTAAAATTAGATCCACCGCCCAATGGAGACCACGGGCCGAGCTTGCGCTGTTTAATCATGTTAGATGTCGAAACGATCTGCGTCCATCACCTTTGCCCAGGCATTTACGAAGTCGGTTACGAATTTTGTCTTTGCATCATTTGAGGCGTAAACCTCAGCAAGTGCACGCAGCACAGAGTTTGACCCAAAAACTAAATCTGCACGGCTTCCAGTCCAACGGACTACACCTGACTTTCGATCATGAGCTTCGTAAAGTTCAGTAGAACCAGCCTTTGGCGCCCATTCAATATCTTGTGAAAGAAGATTGATAAAGAAATCGTTGCTTAGTTCTCCTGGTTTAGTTGTGAACACACCGATAGTAGATCCATCGGCATTTGCACCAAGTACACGAAGCCCGCCAACTAAGACGGTCATTTCTGGCGCAGTAAGGTCAAGAAGAGATGCACGATCAACTAATAAGAACTCAGCTGGCTGATTAACTGCAGATTTCTTAAAGTTTCTAAATCCATCGGCATGAGGTTCAAGGAATGCAAAAGATGCAACATCAGTTTGTGCGGCAGTTGCATCGGTACGACCAGGTGTAAATGGAACGGCCACTGCATTACCAGTTGCCTTTTCAATCGCTGCAGCGCCACCAAGAACGATAAGATCTGCAAGTGAGATCTTTGTTGCACCGGTGTTAAATGAACTTTGAATCTCCCCCAGCTTTGTTAGAACCTTTGCAAGTTCTGCTGGATTATTTGCTTCCCAACTGCGCTGTGGTTCAAGTGCGATGCGTGCACCATTTGCGCCACCGCGCTTATCTGTACAGCGGTAAGTAGATGCAGATGCCCAAGCTGTAGTTACTAACTGTGAAATCGTTAATCCGCTTGCAAGCAGCTGCTTCTTTAAGCTTTCGATGTCGGCAGCGTTAACTAGTGCAGTTGGTGAAGCTGGAACTGGATCTTGCCAAATCAATACTTCATTTGGAACATCAGATCCCAAGTAACGAACTGCAGGTCCCATATCCCGGTGCGTTAATTTAAACCAAGCGCGTGCGAAAGCATCGGCAAAGGCTTCGTGGTTTTGGTGGAAGTGTCGTGAGATTTTTTCGTAAGCTGGATCGAAGCGAAGCGCTAGATCTGAAGTCAGCATCACTGGTGCATGTTTTACGCCAGCTATATGTGCATCAGGGACTGCGTTTTCTGCAGCTTGATCACTTGGAATCCACTGTGTTGCACCTGCTGGAGACTTTGTTTGCATCCAATCAAATTCAAAGAGGAGATCAAAGTAGGTGTTATCCCATTTTGTAGGAGTTGGTGTCCATGCACCTTCAAGTCCGCTTGAGATTGTGTTGGCACCTGATCCTGTTTCCAAAGTGTTTTTCCAACCAAATCCCATATCTTCAATTGGTGCAGCTTCAGGTTCGGCCCCAACATACTTTCCGGGATCGGCAGCGCCATGTGTTTTACCAAATGTGTGACCGCCCGCGATAAGAGCAACGGTTTCTTCATCATTCATTGCCATGCGTGCAAATGTTTCGCGAATATCGCATGCAGAAAGTAATGGATCTGGATTTCCATTAGGGCCTTCTGGATTTACGTAAATCAATCCCATTTGAACTGCAGCTAGTGGATCTTCTAGATCTCGTTCGCCGCTATAACGTTCATTGGCTAACCATTCAGCTTCTTTACCCCAGTACGTCTCATCTGGTTCCCACACATCAACACGTCCGCCACCAAAACCAAAAGTTTTTAAACCCATTGATTCAAGAGCACAGTTTCCAGCCAAGATCATTAAATCAGCCCATGAAATACTTTGACCGTATTTTTGTTTTACTGGCCACAATAGTCGACGCGCTTTATCCAAGTTAACGTTATCGGGCCATGAATTAAGAGGTGCAAAGCGTTGCATTCCAGCCCCTGCGCCACCGCGACCATCAGATGTGCGATATGTACCGGCGCTATGCCAAGCCATGCGAATAAAGAATGGGCCATAGTGGCCGTAATCAGCTGGCCACCAATCTTGTGAAGTAACCATTACTGAGTTGATATCAGCTTTGACTGCCTCAAGATCAAGTGATTTAAAGGCTGCTGCATAATCAAAATCAGGGTCCATCGGATTAGCCGCTGGTGAGTTTTGTTGCAAAACTTTGAGGTTTAACTGATTTGGCCACCAGTCACGATTTGATGCTCCGGCTTTAGCTGCCGCTGTGTGAACTACTGGGCATTTGGCATCGTCAGTCATAAATCCTCCATGGTTTGTAAGTACCTGCGTAGCCTAACCAATGAGTGCAGGCTTGTAATCTCAAATCTAGGGCACTGCCCAGGATGCTAAATGAATAGAAGTTGAGCGCCTTCTGTCATTTCGATGAAATCTGACGCACTTATTATTCCTTCAACGTCATCGCGTAGATCTGTTTCAGAGACCTTATTCATATCTGCAGATAATCGACATGCCCATAAATGTCCACCAGCTGCAACAATCTGCTCAAGAAAATCCGGAACAGATGGGATCTTCAAATCATCCAACTGCTTCTTCAACATGTGAGTTGCCATAGATGTCATTCCAGGTACAGGCATAACGGCTTGAGGAATATGGGCATTAGTGCCAGGCAAGTGCATCGCCGTGTTACCGGCTGGTGAAAATTGCAGATCATCCATGCGAGATTTGATAATCATGTCAAAGCCCCAGAATGTGAAAAATAGATGCGTTTCGATACCTTCACCTAACGCTGCATTACCCAAAATCAATCCCGGGTAAGCCATGTCTAAATTTCCTTTTGAGCAGATAATCGCCATCTTGCGGCCAGTATCTTCACTTCCAAAATTTGGAACAATTGCAGGTGTAGTCATTTCAATCCCCTTTAAACACAGCCCTTAGGCTTTGGAAGTCCAGCTATATACGACATTTTCTTTGCAGGTTTCTTTGGAAATAATTCAAACTGTTCTTTAATTGGAAAACCACCGACGGTTTGTGTATGGCGCGATGTCGATGATTCGCCTTCTTTTTTGTAATCCTCACGCAAGAAGTGAATGACTTCCCAATGCCTTGGCGTTAATTCGATTTCGACTTGGGCCGCTAACACCTTGGCGATATCTTCGCTCCATTCGTCATAGACGGTCATGAAACCTTCTTCGTTAACGGTGACAGGCTTGCTAGCTATTTCAATTGTGGGCATTTTCTCTCTCCTTATTCATTTTTATGACTTGATCCTTTCCGGCCATCGACATTAATGACGGGATAGGTAGGTAGCGTCCTTTAAGCAAGATATTCCAGTAAATCCACCTG
This sequence comes from uncultured Actinomycetes bacterium, assembly GCA_903825015.1. Taxonomy (GTDB): domain Bacteria; phylum Actinomycetota; class Actinomycetes; order Nanopelagicales; family Nanopelagicaceae; genus Planktophila. The sequence goes on along the minus strand of CAIJYZ010000033.1, from coordinate 32,763 downwards.
AAAGCTAACTTGCCCATATGGTTTAAATAACTCTCTTTCAATAATGGCATAGGGCCAATCACTGGGATTGGGAATCTGCCGGTAAGTGGTTCTACGTCATAGTTAAAGTCAATGAGCAAGCCTTTGCGATGACCAGACTCGATAAAGCAATTAGCGTGACCATCGAATTCGTGAGTCATCGGACGGCCTTGCACATATTCTGCGAAGTTTTCTGAAAATAAATCGATTGCAAAGTGAGCAACAGATCCGGCCTTAGATGCAGGAATATTTGAGGCATCGCCAAGCACAAAAATATTTGCGAATTTATCTGATAAGAAAGTGCGCTTACTGACAGGAACGTAGTTGAGCTCATCTCCCAATCCAGAGCGTGCTATGAAATCAGCTCCCATGTTGACTGGAATGGTTACAAGCAAGTCAAATGCAATTTCACGTTCATCCATTGAAACCATGGTCTTTGTTTCGGCATCGATATGTTCGATAACGAAATCGGGTTCTAACGTGATTTTTCGTTCATCCAGCATGAATCCCAAAGCTTTAGAGCAGACAGGTTTAGTAAAAGCGCCTTCAAGCGGCGTCACATAAACAATTTCGACTTTGTCACGGATACCACGCTTTTCAAAGTAGGCATCAGCTAAAAATGTAAATTCAAGTGGAGCCACAGGGCACTTAATCGGCATCTCAGCAATATGGACAACCAGGCGTCCCCCATTAAAATTCTTAAGTGCTTCGCGCAAAGCAACAGAGCCCTCTAAAGTGAAGAAGTCAAAAACGCTCTTGTACCAAAGCTTTGGATCATTCATTCCGGGCGTTTGATCTGGACGAGGTGTTGTGCCAGATGCAATGACTAAATAATCATATTCAAGGACACGGGAATCACTTAGATAAACCTTGTTGAGTTCGGGATCAACCCTGTCGATTTGTGCCTGAATAAAATCCACGCCTTTTGGAAAATAACTCTGACGTTTCTTGATTATCTGTTCGGGCTCATATGTTCCAAAGGGAAGAAATAGCAGCCCTGGCTGATAAATATGCTTTGTATCCTGGTCTACTACTGTAATTTCCCAAGAATCTTTCGGGAGTTTTTTAACTAATTTATTAACGACAATTGTGCCGGCTGTGCCGCCACCTAATACGAGTAACTTTCTCATGATGTCTCCTTGACAATTTTTAGGTTACTCTCTTTAAAAATATTAAGTACAAATGAAACCGTGATGCGCATCGCTTTCAATATTTGGGCTCAGCTTTCACGAGTGCTATCCCCCAGTTGGTTGTATGCAACAATTAGTTATGAGCCAATTAACAAAAACTTCCAAGAAATGGTCTGCCCGTGATGCTAAGAAGTGCATCGTTGTTCCAAGTGACTTAGACCATAAATATTCTCGCGGAGTTATTGGCGTTATAACTGGTTCAGCACAATTTCCAGGTGCGGCGGTACTTTCAACTTCTGCCGCCGCTGCAACTGGCATTGGAATGATTCGTTTTCATAGTTCATCCGGTTTGGCACACCTAGTTTTACATGCAACGCCATCGTGTGTTGTTCAGCCAGGAAAAGTTAGTGCTTGGCTAATAGGTTCCGGAATTCCAGCAAAGAAATACTCAAGTATTACAACATATCTTCGACATCGCTGGTTTACATTGGCTGCTAAGCAAAGTGTTCCAACCGTGTTAGATGCTGGAGCACTTTATTTGGCAGGGTCATTAGAGCAACCAACATTAATAACTCCGCATAGCGGCGAACTCTCTACCTTATTAACTTCTCGCGGGGTTCCAGTATCAGTTGAAGCAATTGAGGGAGATCCAAAAAAATGGATTCAAACTGCTGCGCAAACACTTGGCGTAACAGTTCTACTTAAAGGTTCAATTACCTACGTCGCAAATGATAATTTACTTATTGAATTACCAATTGCAACTCCATGGCTTGCAACTGCAGGAAGTGGTGATGTGTTAGCAGGCATTATTGGTGCATTAGTTGCAACAAATACTGTGGAAATTCTCAATGACATAAACCGATTAGCTGAAGTCGCTGCTACCGGTGCATTTATTCATGCACAAGCAGCAAAAAATGCATCTAGGGGTGGCCCTATCTCTGCAGAGATGATTACTATGCAAATACAAGGAGCCATCACTCAATTGCTTAAGTGATGAGGCTTTACATGAGCAATTGATTGCTTCGCAGTTAACCTTAAAGACATGAATGAACGCATATTAGTTGTCGTTGATGATGCCTTTGAAATGTCAACTTTAGTCGCAGCACTTCGTATGTATGAGATGGATGTTATTGGAGAAGCTAAAAGCGAAGCAGTCGCACTCAATATGGTGCGCAGACTTCAACCAGATGTAATTCTTCTTGATATGCAAATAGTAGGAATTTCGGCAGTAAAAATTGCGATTAATGTGCGCAAAGAAAATCCAAATATTGGCGTGGTTATTCTAAAGAGTTGTTCAGATCTGCGTTTAATTGGGGAATCAAATAATGACGTTCCAGCTGGTTCAAAAATCCTACTGAAAAAATCAATTGTAGATTTTACGGTTCTATGCGCAGCTATCGTTGATTCTAAAGTTTCTGGAGTAGAGAAGCACAAAGTTGCATGGATTAATGGAAATACCTCTGTGCAAGAAAAGGGAATCTTGACTTTGATGGCGCATTTAACTGATACTCAAGTTGAGGTGTTGCGCTTAGTTGCAAACGGAATGACTAACGCGCAAATTGGACGTACACGATATGTCAGTGAAAAATCTGTGGAACAGGTAATTTCTCGCGTTGCACAAGAGCTAAATGTTCAACCAGATCGAAATATGAATATGAGAGTGCAACTTGTGAGTGAGTATTACCGATGGCTAGGCGCGCCTCACCCCTAAATGCACAGAATTAATAGGTAAAGTGCGGCCTTATGGAGCTTCAAGAGATTCGTAATCGATGGAACGAAGTCCTTGATGCCGTACTTGAAGTAGACCGCATCTCTTGGTTGGCCTTTTTTGATGCCAGATTGGCCGATTTTGATGGCACAACCCTCACCCTGGATTTCTCAGACACCCGCAAGCTTTCAGCGGCCCACGAGTATTCAAAAACTCGCATTAATCAACAAGAAGTTCTAATCGCTGCGGTAAAAAGAACTCTAGCCATTGAGATTAAGATTACTGAGAAATGAAGATTCGAGCTGCAATAACAGCCATTGCTCTTGCTTTACTTGTAGTTGGTGTACCGCAAGTGCAGGCCGCAACAACTACATTAACTTTCTCCGTACGCCAAACCCCTTCGGCCAGTGAATCAGTAGTGACTTTTTACGGAACAATCAAACCTGCTCGATCTGGATTGACTGTAAAGATTCAAAGTAATACTTCTGGTTCTTGGAAATCAACTCGCATTCAGGCCAAGACTGCCAAAGCTGGGTCATGGAAGGTAGCTGCAGTTGCAACCTCATTCGATGCTCCAATTAAATATCGGGCTCAGGTCAGCGCCAGTGGAAAGATTTTCTATTCAGCGATTAGAACAATAACTATTAAGCGCCTGCCTGAAATGTCTACCGCTGACCCATCAATGGTTGTTGAACAGCTTGGACCTGGTGGGCGAATTCATGGCGCCGATATAAGTAGATGGCAGCATCCAAGTGATAAACAGATTGATTTCGTCACTGCATATTCTGCTGGTCTGCGATTTGTAATGATTAAGGCTTCAGATACTCGAGACGATGCCGATGCTCTTTCTCTTAAATATCTTGTAATGGATCATGCAGCAGCGCAGGCTGCTGGGCTCTACACAGGTTTTTACCACTACGCAATCCTTCCTGATGTAACAGATACGGAATCAATTATTCGTGATGCAACTGCGCAAGCACAGAAGGTAATCTGGCGCCTTGCTTCAATCGGTGGGTACACCGAAAGAGATCTGCCTTATGCATTAGACCTTGAAAATAAATGTGTTCGACTATCCACATCGGGTGCATGTCAGTTATATGCCAGCCGAGCAGAGGTCACCTTATGGGCTGAAACATTTCTTGGAATTCTTAAAGCTAAAACCGGTAAAACTCCGATGATGTATTCATATTCAAACTTTCTAGAAGGATCGATGAATAAAAGCACGTTACTTTCTCAATATCCATTGTGGCTTGCCCAATATGCGATTGATCCATTCAATCCAATTAACACTCCAGGGTTAAAGGCCGGTGGTTGTTACGTTCATTCCTGGACCGGCGCCAATTGCGATTCACAGTGGACAATGTGGCAGTACACATCATGTGGAATCGCATCTAAGTATGGAGTTCCTGGTACTCGTCTAGATCTCAATATCTTTAGAGGAACTGCTGGTGACTTTATAGATTTAGCAAAGGGAAGTTGGGCGCCACAACTTCTTGATCTTATGCCAGTAAATGAGCCATCACAGTTAACAATCAATAAACAATCGGCGAGTACGACAAATAAATTAGTAACTTTTAATGTATCTGTTGTACGTCCAGATTTGACCCCAGTTGTGACAGGGGCTGTAAAGCTTGTTTTTGATCTTTTAACCGCGCCTACGGCTAAGCCAACCCAAACTATTTTACGTGCGACAAGCGGTGAATGGACGTTAGCGATTAAGGGAGTTCCGGCAGGAACATATAGTGGGAAAATTGTTTATAGCGATGTTTCTCAAACTCATGCACAGAGTTCGCAGCCCGTTACATTCACTGTCCTTCAAGGCCCAACACCTTCACCATCACCAACGCCAACATCCACAAAGAAGCCTTCGCCTAAACCATCAGTAGATGGTTGCGCTAATCAGATTAAGAATTAACCGATTCGTTAGATTCGAGAAGTTGATCTAATGCTTCTAGTTCGCGATCAACTAAATCTTCATAGGCTTGAACTGATGCCTTACGCTCCTTAACGCTCCAACTAAGTACAGGCGCGATAATTGCAGCAATTTCATCAGCTAAGTGAACACCGTGATCTCGGGCTTCAAAAGCGATTCGGGTTCGCCTTGAAATAACATCATCGACTGTGCGGGCACCTTCATGGCTTGCGGCGTAATGGATTTCAGCCTTTATATAAAGTAAATCCTCATCGACTTTCGCGGCCAACTTTGGGTTTTCTTCTATTAATTCAAGTACTTCGCTAATCAATGACCCATAGCGATTAAGAAGATGCGTAATAGTTAGTGCGTCTAGTCCGCTTGCCTGGCTTAAACGTTCTATTTGTTGAACAAGTGCAAAATAGCCATCGGCGCCAACTAGCGGAAGTTTTTCAGTAACAGACTCCGGTGTTAATTCCCGAAGCTCAATAACAGCACGGTCAATCGCATCTTTAGCCATGATTCGATAAGTCGTGTATTTACCGCCAGCAACGCTGACAAAACCAGCAGCTGGGCGATCTACCGTATGTTCGCGCGAAAGTTTAGTTGTTGCGGAGTTTTTGTTATTTGCAACAAGCGGACGCAATCCTGCATAAACACCAATAATCTCTGTTGCATCAAGCTTGGGAGTCAACACACGGTTAGCCTGATCCAAGATGTATTGAACATCTTCGCGGCTAGCGAAAGGCTCGGCACGATCTCCTGTATATGGAGTGTCTGTTGTTCCCACAATCCATTTGTCTGCCCAAGGAATTAGAAACAGAACAGAGACTGGAGTCTTTAATATAATTCCGGCATTTGATTTAATCGCTGATCCTGGCAAAACAATATGCACGCCTTTACTCATAGTGACGCCATATCCCGGCACCAAATCGAACTTTGCATGAAGTTCATCGCTCCAAATGCCGGCACACATAACTGTGGCAGTTGCAGAGATATTAATTGTCTTACCGGTGACTAGATCTTTAGCCTTAACGCCAACGACTCGCTTGCCTTCGCGTAATAAAGATTCTGCGCTTACCCGTGTAGCGATAACTGCGCCATGACGCGCGGCAGTTCGAGCGATACTCATTGTGTGACGTGCATCGTCAACTTGAGCATCAAAATATTTAATCGCACCCATAATTAAATCAGGGCGAAGCGATGGAGCAATCTCATTAATCTGTTTCTGACCGATGTGCTTGTGCCAAGGAAGGGCGCGCTGAAATCCACGCAAAGCATCGTAGAGAGCAAGGCCTGCGCCGACATAAGTGCGCTCTTTAAATTTTTCAGTTAACGGGAATAAGAAACCCACAGGTTTTACTAAATGTGGAGAGAGTGAAGAGACCATGAGTTCGCGTTCGTGTAGCGCTTCACGAACTAACTTGAAGTCATATTGTTCTAGATAGCGAAGGCCGCCATGAATTAACTTGCTTGAACGACTAGATGTTCCTGATGCTATATCTTGAGATTCGATAAGGGCCACTGTTAAACCGCGAGATGCTGCATCTAGAGCAGCTCCGACGCCTGTGACTCCCCCACCAATTACCAATACATCAAATTTTTCGCCAGTCAATTGTGAGATAGCGCGTTCACGCTGGTCCGGGCTTAACTGTGATGAGAACATAAGCGTTACATCTCCATTGCATCTGGGTAGAGTAAGCCTAACTTAATTGTGAAAGGTTTTCACGACGTGGCATATATCGGCAGTTTGGATCAGGGAACTTCTAGCACTCGATTTATGATCTTTGATCATGCCGGAAAAGTTGTAGGTCAACATCAACTCGAACATCGCCAAATTCTGCCGCATGCTGGCTGGGTAGAACATGATGCCAATGAAATTTGGGAACGAGTTCAGGAGGTCATAGCTGGCGCACTTAAGCAGGCCGACATCTTGGGCTCTGATTTAGATGCGATAGGAATTACAAATCAACGAGAGACTACGGTCATCTGGGATGTAACTACTGGTCAACCATTAGCCAATGCCATTGTGTGGCAGGACACTCGTACTACTGATTTTCTTGCCCGCCTGAGTGATTCTCAAAAAGAGGCGATTAGATTTAAAACTGGTTTAACAATCGCCCCTTACTTTGCCGGTAGCAAAATGAACTGGTTCTTAAACAATGTTTCAGCAGCTCATGGCACAAATGCTCGCATGGGAACTATCGACTCTTGGCTACTGTGGAATTTATCCGGTGGCGTCCAAGGTGGCGTGCATCTAACAGATGTAACGAATGCAAGTCGAACGTTATTGATGAATCTGGAAACATTGGATTGGGATGATGAACTTTTAGAGATTTTTGGGGTTCCTCGTAGTGCGCTCCCAGAAATTCGCTCTTCATCAGAAACCTATGCCCTAACCGATCCTCATGGTCCATTCGGCACTGCAATTCCTATCGCCGGAATATTGGGCGATCAGCAAGCAGCAATGGTGGGACAAGTTTGTTTCGAACGTGGTGAATCAAAGACAACTTATGGAACAGGAAACTTTGCATTACTTAATACTGGAACAGAGATTGTCAGATCTAAAAATGGTTTGTTAACTACGGTCTGCTTTAAATTTGGAGATCAACCAGCACGCTATGCACTTGAAGGATCGGTTGCAGTAACGGGATCGGCTATCCAATGGTTACGCGATCAACTTGGAATAATCTCTAACGCCGCAGAAACTGAGAATTTAGCATCTTCAGTTACAGATACCGCTGGTGTTTATTTTGTTCCAGCATTTTCTGGTTTATTTGCGCCCTATTGGCGAAGTGATGCACGTGGCGCAATAGTTGGACTAACTCGGGCGGCCACAAAAGCACATTTGGCCCGCGCGGCCCTTGAAGCAATCTGTTATCAGACTCGCGATGTTATGGATGCAATGGTCGCTGACAGTGGCGTACCAATGTCAGAAATGCGCGTTGATGGAGGAATAACTGCTAACTCTTTATGTATGCAGATGCAGGCCGACATTATGGGCATTGATATCACCCGACCATTAATTGGTGAAACAACAGCACTGGGAGCTGCATATGCCGCAGGCATTGCCGTTGGTTTCTGGAGCTCACAGGACGAAGTTAAGAAGCAGTGGAAACAATCACGACGATGGTCTTCAACTTCTACTCAGCAGGTGCGTGAAGATGGTTATGCCCAATGGAAGAAAGCTGTTGAACGAACTTTAAATTGGGTTGATTAAAGCTTCGTAATCTCGATTAACACCGCGTTAGCTGGTGCAAGAATTGGCGCAGTTACTCCAATTGTGGCCAACGCAGAGCCTGAGAGTTTGATTCCATCCATCCATGTCGGTGGAGTAATCAACATAAATCTTGGTTTACCTGCGGGATAAACCGCTTTCACAGAATACGTTGAAGCAGAATCTAAGCCTGGAAATTTAATCGCTGCTGGGTGTATCGCGACAGTCGGTGTCAATTGCACGTAAGCAAAGATTGATTTCTTTGTATCAACAGCACTGACGCCATATAAATAGCCATGCTCATCTGGATAATCAACGCGAATAGATTTTCCACTATGTAAAAGTCCGCGATTTTCTTTGTAGTAAGAGGCCCATGTAGCAAGATGTTTTCTTTCATCAACTGTTGCTTCAGTTATATTCCATTCGATTCCAGCGTGACCAAAAAGGGCTGTTACTGCTCGCATTGAAAGTTCAAGTGTGCGTCCAGTTTGATGGCCATGTGTCGGTCCAATGTGGGTTCCTAATAATTCTGGTGGAATAACTTGTGAAGTCCAACGCTGAATTGTTTGGCGTTCTAGTGCATCGTTGTTATCACTTGTCCAAAAACGATCTACTAAATCAATTACACCCAAGTCGATTCGCGCTCCACCTGATGCGCATGATTCAATCTCTAACCCTGGATGACGCTTCTTCAGCTCAGCAAATAAACGGTAAATAGCCTGAGTTTGTTTACGCACACCAGCATGACCCAAATGGCCTGCATCAACAAGGACGCGATTGTGATCCCATTTAATATAGACAATGTTATGTGCAGCTAACACGGCCGAAGTTTGTTCGAGCACGTGGTTATAAGCGCCTTCATGGCCTAAATCCAAAACCAACTGATGGCGCCAAAGCGGTGGTACTCGATCCCCCTCATGCAAAATCCATTCTGGGTGGGCCCGGTATAGATCAGAATCAGGGTTAACCATCTCGCCTTCAAACCACAGGCCAAATTCAATTCCCTTGCTATTGATGTACTCAATAACCGGGTTTAAACCATTTGGCCAGACATCTGGATCAATAACCCAATCACCTAAGCCTGAACGGTCATTGCGTCTTGAATGAAACCATCCGTCATCTAAAACAACACGTTCGATGCCGATTTCGCAGGCGATATCTACTAACTCCTTGATCTTTGTTTCATCATGGTCGAAATAGAGGGCTTCCCACATATTTAAAGTTAGTGGACGCGGACGTTTAGGGTGCACAGCGCGTGCGCGTAGATGCGAATGGAACGCTTCGCTTATTCCATCTAGACCTTTATTGGAATACACGGCAAAGAGCAGTGGCGCTTCATAGTTTTCATTAGCTTTTAAAACTATTTCACCAGGCAGCAAAAGTTCTCCTGCACCAATAGCCTGTTGGCCATCAAATCCACGTTCGACTAGATAATGTGAATTTCCGCTCCAAGCAATACTCGTTGCCCATGCTGATCCAGATTGAAAAGATGTTTGGGCAGTTAATGCGATATCTGCAATTGAAAAATTATGTCCGCTTCGACCTTCACGTGATTCGCGCACCCATGTGCCTGTTTGAATATCACGGCGTTGAGGTTGGCGCTCATTAGACCAGCGACCTGCAAAATCTAGCGTTTGTGTTGCTTCGCGTGGCAAAGGCAACCACTGTATAAATTCATTGAGCACGTAATCTGAGTCACCGATATTTTTCACAACTGCTTTTTGAATCAAAACTCCAAATAAATCAAGATCAAATGACACTGCAACTTCAAGTTCGGCGTGGAAATCTCGCAATGTCACAGCGCAGTGATTACCTTGATGGTGAAAATCTGTGACCTCAAACTTAGTTGACCAAGCTTTTCCATTTCGGTGTCCAGATAATGCCGGACGTCCCAGAAAACCCCGTGCACTTTCGCGCATGATTCCTGGAAACTGTGGTTCGTCCCAAGAACTATTTGCAATAGAGGGTTTGCTAGCCGTTGCAATGTCGGAAAGCTCACCTTGGATTGGGGCGCCCCAATGGCGAATCACCAGGGCTCCATTTACAACTTCAATGAGCAAAGATGAAGTTGCGGCGGTCAAAAGTGCAGATTGCTTGGTCACAAAGGTAGAGTAACGACACTATGGAGCAGAGTAAAAAACTAAGCGCTGGGATCCTTCGCAATGATCGCTTAATGGCCGATGGCCGAACAATTCGCTATTACGACTCTGCTGGCCAAAACCGCGACGCCAAAGATTTGCGTCCCGTTGAAGAGCAACCGTCAATCGGAGAACTTCGCCTTGATCCTCTAGTCAATGAGTGGATTGCCATGGCATCTCACCGACAAGGGCGAATCTTTTTACCGCCAAAAGAGCTCTGCCCACTGTGTCCAACAACTGGCGAACTTTTAACCGAGATTCCAGAAGCTGATTTTGAAGTCGTTGTTTTTGATAACCGCTCCCCTTCATTGCGTCCTCCCGTTGGTGATTGGGCGCTACCTGATCAAGTTGGACCAGATACCGATTTAGGAACTGCTGCCGGAAAATGTGAAGTCATTTGTTTTACCGCCGAACATGGAAACGCTTTTAAAGACTTAACGCCTCAACGCGTTCGCATATTACTTGAGGCGTGGATTGACCGTACTTCTGAGCTTTCAACAGAAATCTTCATCGAACATATTGCTCCATTTGAAAACCGCGGTGAAGAAATCGGCGTGACGCTGACTCATCCGCACGGACAGATTTATTCATATTCATTCATTCCTCCACGTGTTGAAAAAATGTTAGCTGCTGCAATTAAATACAAAGAAGCAACGGGTAAAGTTTTATTTGATGAAGTAGTTGCACGTGAAATCCGTGACGAAGAACGAATCATCGCGCGCAATGATCGCTGGATAGCCTTCGTCCCATACGCTGCCCGTTATCCATTCGAAATTCATGTTGCCCCACTTAACCCAGTTGCAGATCTGACTGGACTTAATGATGAAGATCGAGAAGCATTTGCACCAATTGCGCTAGAAGTAATGAAGCGTCTTGATGGCGTCTTTGGAATTGATATGGCTTATATCGCTGCATGGCATCAAGCCCCTGTTCGCGTAGGTCGTGATGTATTGCGTCTTCACTGGCAAATAACAAGTGTTCGCCGCGCACCAGGAAAATTGAAATATTTAGCTGGATCTGAATCTGCGATGGGCGCATTTATTATGGACATGCGCCCCGAGCAATCAGCGGCTCAACTCCGGGAAGTGGTGTTGTAATGCGCGTATTAGTAACTGGCGGTACCGGGTATATCGGTTCGACTGCCGTTGATATCTTGTTATCGCAGGGTTATGAGATTTCAATTCTTGATGATTGCAGTACTGGCCATGCCGATGCCGCGCCGGCTGGAGTTAGTTTTATTCAGGGATCACTACTAATCGCAGGTGATTTAGCTCAAGCTCTAGTTGGAGTCGATGCCGTGATGCACTTTGCCGGCAAATCACTTGTTGGCGAGTCAGTTGAAAAACCTGACCTTTATCACCAAGTCAATGTCGATGGATCTCGCAATTTGCTTGATGAAATGCACAAGAGTGGAGTAAAAAAGCTGGTCTTCTCTTCATCTGCAGCAACTTATGGTGAACCTGAAGTTGTCCCAATCCTTGAAACTGCTGCAACTAATCCGACAAATCCTTATGGTGCGACAAAACTTGCTATTGATCAGATGATCACTGCCGAATCTGCGTCTCGTGGAATCGCTGCCGCTTCGCTTCGTTATTTCAATGTTGCCGGTTCACTTAAATCAACCCGCGGTTGGCTTGCCGAGCGCCACAACCCAGAAACGCATTTGATTCCAAATGTTTTGCGCAGTACTGCCGCTAATCCAGTTAAAATTTTTGGAAGCGATTGGCCAACTGCAGATGGAACATGTATTCGCGATTATGTTCATGTCGTTGATCTCATTGACGCACACATCAAGGCTCTCGAATTCTTACAACCCGGAACTCACGAGATCTTTAACCTAGGTAGCGGTGACGGATACTCGGTGCGTGAAGTTGTTGCTGCAGCATCAAAGGCGGCTGGTTATGACATACCGACAGTAGATTCACCGCGTCGTGCTGGGGATCCTGCAGTATTAATCGCCGATATTAATAAAGCGAAAACAAAATTAGGCTGGGTTCCAACTCGAGGAATCGAGGCAATGGTTGCCGATACTTTGGCCTCTTTTAGTTAGGCAATAGATGTCATCTATCGACACAAAGTTTGCCGAAACCTTTGGTGCATCCCCCGATATTGTCGCCGCTGCTCCCGGACGAGTTAATTTAATTGGTGAACATATTGATTACAGCGATGGGTTTGTTCTGCCCTTTGCAATAAATGATCGAACATATGCGGCGGTTCGCATTCGTGATGACCGCAAAGTACGAATTGCCTCTATGCAACGACGCAACAAAGTTGTCGAACATAACCTTGATGCAATAAAGCCGGGCTTAAAGGGCGAATGGGAGCGCTACCCGCTTGGAGTTATTTGGGCCATGGGCCTGACTTCAGGTATCGACATCATGATCGATGGACATGTTCCACTGGGTGCAGGATTATCTTCATCAGCTGCATTGGAATGCTCGGTTGCTACAGCCCTTAACCATTTATTCTCATTTGGATACTCTTTGGAAGAGTTAGCACGTCTGACTCAAAAAGCTGAAAATGATTACGTTGGAGTTCCTTGCGGAATCATGGATCAATCAGTTTCTCTAATGGCTCATTCTGGTTCTGCGCTTCTATTAGATTGCCGAGATTTATCAACAAGAAACATCGCATTTGATGTTGCTTCCAGTGGGCTTGAACTCTTAATTATTGATACGCAAGCACATCATTCTTTGACTGATGGTGGGTACGCCGAGCGTCGTGCTTCATGTGAATCAGTTGTTACAAAACTCAAAATCAAATCTCTGCGTGAACTATCCCTTGAACAACTAGAAACTTCTCGCACCTTGCTCAGCGAATCTGAATTCATTCGTGCACGCCATGCCGTGACTGAAATGCAACGTGTTATGGATGCGGTGAAAGTTCTGGAGGCAAAAGATTTTGTAGCTCTTGGCCAATTACTCAATCAATCCCACACATCTCTTCGTGATGATTACACAGTCTCTTGCCCTGAACTCAATACTGCAGTTGAAGCATCAATTACCGCTGGGGCGTTAGGCGCACGAATGGTTGGAGGTGGCTTTGGAGGTAGTGCGATTGCCTTGATTCATGCTGCACACACTCAAGCCACTATTGCAGCTGTTGAAAAAGCATTCGCTGATAAAAAATTTAAGTCTCCGCGCTTTTTTACTTCACTTCCAAGCCAGGGTGCGCAGGTTATTCAACGGGGGTAATTGAAACTACTTCTACCCCACCAATTGCTCCCAATACATTGAGCAGATCAGTTGGATCATTACCAGGAACAGCGACAGTAATATCATCGTAACCGCGACCATCTTCTGATTTAAGAACTATTAAACCTCGAATATCCCCGCCAGCAACACCGATAGCTGAAGCTAGCAAGCCAAGAGAACCAGGACGATCTGGAAGTGATATCTGCAATCTGAATTGGGCCATGGCTAAATAATACCCCGAGTATGTTTCGCCGAAGTTACGCTTCGATTACCCAAGCACCACTAATTGAAACTTTGACCTTAGCAAGTGGAGATTGTGCAGGTCCATTAATAACTTTTGCCGATTTATATGGGTCAAACTCCGCTCCGTGGCAAGGGCATTTCAAAGTCTTACTAGCACCTGAATATGCAACTGTGCAGCCCTGATGAGTACAGATTGCAGAGTAAGCAAAGACACCAGCCTTAGTTCTAAATAAAACTGCTGGGGCGCCATTCTTAGTTGCAAAATTATGGGTAGCGCCAACCTTGAGTGAGGCAAGTTTAATAATCTTTGTTCCTTTTGCAGAAGCGGCTGAATTACTTGTTGAAGGTGCCGCCTTTGCAAATACTTTTCCAAATCCTGCCAAACCAACTGCAAGAACTCCAGTTAATCCAACTCGTAACGCTCCGCGACGTTCCAGCGACATTTCAAATCCCTTTCGTTTTCCAACCAAGAGTAATAAATAGGACAACCACAAGACTGCATAAGCACTATCGCTTGCTAAGAAATATGGGTTGGCATGAAAACTACTTGCTAACCACAAACCTACAGACATTGAGAAACCAGCAAATGCAGAAAGGCGGGGCGCGACCCATAAAAGAGTTGCTAAGCCAATTGCAAACTCAGAGACCATGACAAATCCGCCGACAAGAACGGCATGTTCAATCATTTTATTAAATGCAAAACCGACAGGCGATTGTGTTGAATATCCAGATAATTGAGTTCCGATATAGGAAGAGGAACCAGCGGTTAAAAATCCTGAATCAGTGGCTTTGTTCCAACCGGCATAGATCCATGTGATTCCTAGCCAAAAACGCATCACACGTAAGCCAGGTGCTTGAGTGCGCCAAGAATTAGTGGCAGTTTTTAAGTAGTTTTGAATCATGCTCATATGAGGAATAGTAAAGGTTTGACCTGTGAAAATGCCTGATGAAAAGCTCCCTGACTTGGATTCGAACCAAGAACCTGTCGATTAACAGTCGACTGCTCTGCCGTTGAGCTATCAGGGATTACGAGTGCAAGCGCAAACTCTAGCGCACACAGGCGCAAGGGCAAAAACTAGAGGCTGCCGAGCGCCAAATCATGCAGATTTCTACGGGCGCTTTCAAGGGCCACTAATTGGGCAAAAGCGGCGTTGTATTCAATTTCATTTTCAACGGGATTGAGTCGTTGTAGTGATGATTTCAATTCTGCAATGGATCGGGATATTGCGACTTCGCGCAACCTGGCGGTAATGCTGGCTACGTATGCAGCCGTGGGTTTTCCATCTGCGCGGATAGGTTCAACTGTTAATTCAGTGAAAAGCATCTTAATTCTCTCATCGCTAATAGTTTGCGGTGAAATATTCTCGTTTTCATCGATGGTCTTGCGAAGTTCTCGATAAGCAGGATGTGTGAAAGCCCCTGGCTCGATTTGCGTCCATAAATCTTCAGTAAATAGCGACGCCTCTTGCAATCTGGCTTTCAAAACTTCTCGCTCAAGAATTAACCTGGCCTCATTGGGGTCGGGTCTCCATGCGCCGGTATCTTCGCTGGCGGCATCAGTTGAGTTTTCAACCTTAGGTTGATTTTTAACGCCTTGCGCAACTGCTTTGGAAACGATTTCAACTTCCGTGCCAAGCCAACCAGCTAATAAGCGTATGTACTCGGGGCGCAAAGATTTATCACGAATTTGTGCAACTAGAGGTGCAGCGGCATTGAGTGCATTGACTCGGCCCTCTGCACTGTCTAACTTGTGGTGTGCAAGTTCGGCACGTATAGCAAACTCAAATAATGGAACTCTGCGGGCGATTAAATCACGAAGTGCAAGATCACCCTTTTGTTGACGAAGTTCACATGGATCTAAACCATCAGGCTCAACGGCAACAAATGTTTGCGTAACAAATTTTTGATCTTCGCTAAATGCTCGCAGCGCTGCTTTTTGACCAGCTGCATCGCCATCGAAAGTAAAGATGACTTCACCTCTAAAAGAATCATCGTCCATTAATAATCTACGCAAAATACGGATGTGGTCTGCACCGAATGCCGTTCCGCACGTTGCCACTGCAGTCGTGATTCCTGCCAACTGTGCTGCCATCACATCGGTGTAACCCTCAACAATGACTGCCTGGCGCTTCTTTGCAATCTCTTTTTTCGCTGCATCAAGGCCATATAAAACCTGACTTTTTTTATAGACCGGTGTCTCAGGTGTATTGAGATATTTAGGACCTTGATCTTCTTCATCACTTGCCAACTTGCGACAACCAAAACCAACTACATCGCCAGAGATATCTTTAATTGGCCAGGTAAGGCGGTTACGAAAACGATCGATTGGGCCGCGTTGACCCATTTTTGAAAGTCCAGCGGTTTCTAACTCATCAATGCTGTATCCCTGGGCACGTAGATGCTTTGTGAGTGCATCCCATTCACCCGGTGCATAACCAACACCGAATTGCATGCATGCTGCTTTATCAAAGCCACGTTTAGTTAATAGGTCGCGCCCATGTGCGGCATCGGGTGACGTGTTGAGTTGTTCTTGATAAAACTTTGCAGCTTCGGTGTTTGCAGCAATTAAACGTGAACGTGCACCTGCTGAAAATGTCGGTGTACTTGGTCCGCCTTCGTCATAACGCAATGTGTAGCCCATGCGATCGGCAAGACGTTCAATGGTTTCAGCAAAAGTTAAATGATCAATCTTCATTAAAAAAGCGATTACGTCTCCGCCAACCTGACATCCAAAACAGTGGAAATAACCTTTGCTAGGAGTCACATGAAAAGATGGAGATTTTTCATCGTGGAATGGACAAAGGCCTTTTTTCTGTCCTCCACCCGCGTTTTTTAACTGTACGTATTCGCCAACTATTTCATCAATAGGTGCACGGTCGCGGATGTATGAAACATCTTCATCTTTAATACGCCCGCTCATACGCACATCTTAACGAGAAGCCGATAAACGGGCGTGTAAGGCATAAGCGCCAGGATCGGTAAGAGCTGCAACTTGGTCGATTACTACGCGCATACGCGCAGTCTCATCTGCTGCTTCATCCCAACTTTTAAGAAAAAACGAATCAAGTTCTCGTGGAGCATTTGCCAAAAGCATCTCAACTAGCTCGCTGACAATAATCTGCTGCTTTGCATATCGATCCTGTGAATGCGCCGCATTGATTAAATAGTGACCTGCAATAGCTTTAAGGAAGTCGACCTCAATTAGCTGATCGCGAGGAATCTCAAGGTCTGCGCTATATCGAGAAAGTGGTCCATCTCCATGAACTTTACGAGTCTCTAACTCTGCAGCTAAAACAAATCGCCCAATTAGCTGGCTAGTCGAATCCTTCAGACGAGCTAGTGAACGGTGTGTGCCGTCGTAATAATGCGGCCATGCAGATAATGAGGATAAGCGGCTGTGGGCTTGGATTGCTTCTTGTTGAGTTGCATCGCTTCCATAATCACGAGTCATTACAGTAAAGATTTCAGCAAAATCATTCTCGAAGTTTTTTACCGAAATCTGATTTGCAAAGATTGCATCCTCTAAATCATGAACAGAATATGCGCAGTCATCAGACCAATCCATTATCTGCGCTTCGATACATTTTTTGTCGATTGGTGCACCTTGACGCATCCAAGTAAAAACTTCGACATCATCATCGTAAACGCCAAACTTTCGCGAATTTTGTGAACGCGGCCATGGGTATTTTGTTGCCCCATCTAAAGATGCTCGCGTTAAATTTAGACCGATAGATTTTCCATCTGCATCAACAGTTTTAGCTTCGAGGCGAACAAGTAAACGAAAACTTTGAGCGTTACCTTCAAAGCCGCCGAAATCTGCAGCGATTGCAGCCAGGGCTTCTTCACCATTATGACCAAATGGTGGATGACCTAAATCATGAGCAAGACAAGCAGTGTCTTGTAGGTCAGGATCTGCACCGAGTGATTCACCAAGCTCGCGACCAATCTGTGCACATTCAAGTGAATGCGACAAACGTGTTCGCTGAAAATCATTTTCCCAAGGCACGGCTACTTGAGTCTTAGCCGCTAAGCGACGCAACGCGGCGGAGTGAATAACACGTGCACGATCTCGCATAAATTCGGTGCGACCAGCACGTTTTGCCGGTTCATCTAGGAAACGTTCCTGATCTAGTTGGCTATACGTCACGGCATAACCTTAGTGACGATATCTGCACCCGGTAAATGATCGCTGACCTGAATACCCCTACGGCCCACTGTTATATAGACCAGATAGGCGCCGGCTTCACGTAATAAATACTTATAACTTGAGTTCGAAATCGTATTCGGACCGGTGCGAACTGGAGAGCAGGTGCTCACTATTCCTTGATCATTTGCCATCGTCATGGCGCGCTTGCAGTGATATGGATCGGTGACGATGATGACATCACTGACATACCGTTTTTTCATAAGCTCGGCATAGGCCTTGGTGCTTACTAAAGTATCGCGACCTACTTCTATGGCCGTGATTTTCTTTGAAGGTACTCCATGTGTACGTAACCAATATTTACCTGAGGCTGCTTCTGTCGTGCGATCACCAGGAGCACCGGCTCCGACAGTAATAATCGTTGGAGCGTAACCCAAATCAAAAATGCGTTTTGCTTCAATTAATCTTGCTTCTAACGCTTCACCAGGTTTTCCATTTAATTGGGCCGTTCCTAATACAACGATTACATCTGCATTTCGAACAATCGGATTTTTTGCAGCACGCCACACTTGTGACACGGCATATCCAGGTGCTATTAAAGCAATAACCAAAATCAGGGTGATTGTTCGTCGTAACCATCTAAAGAGAAACATTTAGCCGCCGGAAAATGCATCCTCTAGTTCTACATGAACTAGTTCGTCGGGATCATTGAGCCAACCATCAGGAAGTGTTGGCGGACGTCCATGACTTGTGCGACCACGTGGCTTATCGCCAACTTCAACTGGATACGGTTGATCCTCTAATTGATCAAGTAGCAATCGCATCTCTTCTAAAGAAGAAACCATCCCTAAATCGTGGCGAATTTCGCGAGCAACTCTAAATCCCTTTAAGTACCAGGCCATGTGTTTGCGCATATCGCGCATTCCGCGATCTTGCGACTCTAGGTACTCAACAATTAAGTTTGCATGGCGAAACATAACTTCGCGCACCTCATGCAGTGTTGGTGTCACCTCTTTTTCACTTCCCTGCAAGGAACTGACTAGATCCTTAAATAACCAAGGTCGGCCTAAACAGCCACGACCAACTACAACACCGGCGCAACCTGTTTGATTGACCATATCTACGGCGTCTTTGCCAGACCAGATATCGCCATTGCCCAAAACTGGCACCCCGCTTGGCTTTAAGTGCTCGACTAACTGCGCAATCGCTGACCAATCAGATTTACCTTCATACATTTGTGCCGCAGTTCGCGCATGTAATGCAACCCAAGCAACACCCAAATCCGCAGCAGATTGTGCAGCTTCTAAGAATGTGTGGTGATCACTATCGATACCAATGCGCATCTTTACGGTGACTGGAATCCCAAATGGTTTTGCCGCTTCAACGGCGGCTTGAACAATATTGGCAAAAAGTTTGCGTTTGTAAGGCAGCGCTGCTCCCCCGCCTTTGCGTGTCACTTTTGGAACTGGACAACCAAAGTTCATGTCGATGTGATCGGCTAAATTTTCTTTGCCTATCATTGTTACTGCAGCGCGCATTGTTGTTGGATCAACGCTATATAACTGAACCGAACGTGGCCATTCATCTTTACCTGGGACAATCATGCGCATGGTTTCAGGGCGTCGTTCAATGAGTGCACGGGCAGTGACCATTTCAGATACAAATAAACCAGCACCTTGCTCACGACAAAGTGTGCGAAAAGGTGCGTTTGTAATTCCAGCCATTGGTGCAAGCACTACGGGTGGATCAATTAAATGATCTCCGCTTGCTAGTGGCAGGCGAAGTGGTTTTAGCTGCCCAGTAATCGCGGTGCCAACCAAGCTTCAACTTGATCAAGTGCAATGCGCTCTTGCGCCATTGTGTCTCGATCGCGAATTGTTACTGCATGATCTTCTAGAGTCTCAAAGTCAATTGTGATGCAGTATGGAGTTCCGATTTCATCTTGGCGACGATAGCGACGGCCAATTGCACCCGAATCATCAAAATCAATGGCCCAGTTCTTGCGCAATTGCGCTGCCAAGTCGCGGGCTTTAGGTGATAAATCAGCGTTACGTGAAAGCGGTAAAACTGCAGCTTTAATTGGAGCTAAGCGGTGATCAAGTTTTAAGACTGCCCGCTTTTCCATTTCGCCCTTGCTATTAGGTGCTTCATCTTCTGTAAATGCATCCATCAAGAAAGTAAGCGCACAGCGGTCAACACCTGCTGCAGGTTCGATTACATAAGGCGTCCAACGTTCGCCCTTTTCCTGATCAAAGAATGAAAGATCCTTGCCGGAGGCTGCCGAGTGGGCTTTTAGATCGAAATCGGTTCGATTAGCAATTCCTTCAAGCTCTCCCCATTCAGTACCAGCAAATTCAAATTTGTATTCGATATCTGCTGTTCGCTTTGAATAGTGTGACAATTTCTCTTTTGGATGTTCAAAAATGCGCAGTCGCTCTGGATTAATTCCAAGGTCTGTATACCAAGCCATGCGCGTATCAATCCAGTATTGGTGCCACTCTTCATCAGTTCCTGGAACAACGAAGAACTCCATCTCCATTTGTTCGAATTCGCGCGTACGGAAAATAAAGTTTCCTGGCGTGATCTCATTGCGGAAAGATTTACCAATCTGGCCAATTCCAAAAGGTGGTTTCTTGCGCGATGTTGTCATCACTTGATCAAAGTTAATAAATATTCCTTGCGCAGTTTCAGGGCGTAAATATGCAAGACCTGATTCATCTTCAACTGGTCCAAGAAATGTCTTTAACATTCCGCTAAATTGTTTTGGTTCTGTGAACTGACCTTTGTTTCCACATGCGGGGCAGTTAATTTCAGCTAATGAAGCTGGAGCTTTTTTATGCTTTGCTTCATAGGCTTCTTCTAAATGATCTGCGCGATATCGCTTGTGACAAGCAGTGCACTCAGTGAGTGGATCACTAAAAGTTTCAAGGTGGCCCGATGCTTGCCAAACTTCCTTAGCTAAAATCACACATGAATCAAGGCCGACAACATCTTCACGACCTGTAACCATGGATTTCCACCACTGGCGCTTTACGTTATTTTTTAGCTCAACACCAAGTGGGCCGTAATCCCATGACGCGCGAAGACCGCCATAAATTTCAGAGGATGGGAAAACAAAACCTCGACGCTTTGATAAACCAACGATATTTTCTAAACGATCCATTGCCACAATAATCTCCATCCGGCTGGCTGTCGGCGAAAAGCAACGGGTGTTACTTTGCGTGGGTTAAGTTTACTCGTACGCTCCTGCTTCATCGATTGCGCGGGCCAGGACAGGAATCGCTTCCAATTTGGCACGAGTCGAACTAAGGGCTCTGCGATATGAGCCCACGTTTTGCCATGAAGTTGTTAAGACCCAGAGCGTAGGTTCATCTAAATTTTGGCCAACAGATCCATCTAAGAAGCCGGCAGCTTCGGCCAAAACGCTCTTGACGGACTCCAATTGAGCACGAAAATCACTGGCTTTGTTGAGTGGGATTGAAAATCTGGCGATTGCAAGCATGGGCTTAAGCCTAGCGGCAGCGCGGATTTCGGTAATGGAAATGAAAACCATTTTCATTTGTGATACCTTCCAACCATGAACATAGCTATCGCCCTAGCCGCAGTAACAGCCATCGCAACCTCGGCTGGTGGATTTCTTGCCATCAAATCACGCGATCGATTGCACTTGGTATTGGGATTATCAGCAGGACTCCTCCTCGGACTCGTCGCCTTTGATTTACTGCCTGAAGTCTTTGAATTAAATACGAATACCTTTGGCAATGTCCCGGTGGTTTCAATCGCATTTGTTATCGGCTTCCTAACGCTTCACTTTGCCGAACAGATATTTGGCTCGCATGAGCCGGCTGAATCTGATTATGGACACGATCACAATCACTCGGCCAATATCGCTGGAACTCTTGGCGCCCTTGCGATGGGTGGACATGTTTTTCTCGATGGCGTTGCCCTTGGACTTTCCTTCAAAATTAGTAATGCATTGGGACTTGCCGTCTTTATTGCAATTTTGTCCCACGCATTTTCAGATGGTTTAAACACTGTTTCATTGCTTATTAAGAGTGGCCATTGGACCAAGCGGGCGATTGCATTACTAGGGCTCGATGCATTCATGCGAATCAGCGGTGCAACGCTCGGAACGTACGTAGTAATAAGTGATCCAACTTTGGCCCTCTACTTAGCTATGTTTTCAGGTTTTGTTATTTATCTTGCAACCTCACATATCTTGCCTGAGGCACATTCGCGTCATCCCTCCAAAATGACAATGCTTATGACAGTAATTGGTGTTGTTGCAATGTGGCTTATTGTTGGGAACATCGGTTGAGTCGTTCAAACCCCAGAGTCCTAAGCACGCTTGAGCGAGCCGGCGGCTTTGCAAGTGCTCAAGAAATTTACCGACTCATGCAGCGAGAAGGCGAGAGCATCGGTTTAACTACGGTGTATCGCTCACTGCAATCTCTAGTCAATGACAAAATCGTTGATGTTTTAAGACGTGATGATGGCGAAGCTATATATCGTTTGTGCGGTGAAACCCACCACCATCATCTTGTGTGTAAAGGCTGCGGAGATACAGTAGAAATTGAAGGCGGCGCAATTGAAAAGTGGGCCAAAACAGTAGCTAGTGAATATGGTTTTCGAGATGTGGGACATACAGCGGAAATATTTGGCCTTTGCCCAAAATGCTAAGCCTTTCCACTAGCGTTCTCAATTTGGAAAAGCTACGCCTTTCCAAATCTACGATCTCTCTTTGAATACTCTTCAATTGCTTTCCATAAAGTATTGCGTGTTACATCAGGCCATAAGACATCCATAAAAACTAGTTCGGCATAAACACTTTGCCATGGCAGGAAATTGCTGGTTCGTTGTTCACCCGATGAGCGTAAAAAGAGGTCAACATCGCTCATTTTCGGTGAATCTAAATACTTAGCAAATACTTTTTCCGTGATGGCGTCGGCTTTTATTTTGCCGCGTTTTACATCGCGGGCCAGTTCGGCAGCGGCATCAACTATTTCGGCACGGCCACCATAGTTAACGCACATATTAAGTGTGAGAACTTTGTTCTTAGCTGTTAACTCTTCGGCTTCCTCAAGTTCATTAATAACACTGCTCCATAGGCGCTTTGGCCGTCCAACCCAACGCACACGCACACCTAATTCGTTCATCTGATCTCGGCGCCGGCGTATTACATCGCGATTAAATCCCATCAAGAATTTCACTTCATCAGGAGATCGTCTCCAGTTCTCAGTTGAAAATGCGTAGGCGCTTAACTCTTTAACACCAAATTCGATTGCACCTTCAACCAGATCAAAGAGTGCGGCTTCTCCTGCTTCATGCCCTGCAGTGCGTGCAAGGCCGCGTTGTTTTGCCCAGCGACCATTGCCATCCATCACTACGGCAACATGATTAGGAATATGTATTGTCATACTCGCTCCACCATCGGCAAACTCCTTAAACCGCGTTCAAGGTGCCATTGTAAGTACGCGGCAATTAATCCACTAGCCTCGCGCCGG
This sequence comes from uncultured Actinomycetes bacterium, assembly GCA_903825015.1. GTDB lineage: Bacteria > Actinomycetota > Actinomycetes > Nanopelagicales > Nanopelagicaceae > Planktophila. The sequence continues at coordinate 9,555 of CAIJYZ010000033.1, read as the reverse complement.
AATTTTCCTTCACTTGCCGATGCGGTTTCCCAATCGCTACTGATCAGTGCGCCCATTAACTGCAATGTTTCAACTGCAGGTGTTGCACATGCTGACGGGCGGCAGTCATTACAAACAGAACCTCCACCAACTAAAGAGAAATATCTGTGCGGTCCTGGTTTTTCACAGCGTGAACAAATAGTCATGGATGGCGCATAACCTGCAACGGCTAACGAGCGCAAAAGAAAAGCATCGAGAATTAGCAGTGGTTCATATTTATTTTCAGCTAAAGCTTTCATTCCACCGACAACTAATTGAAACTCTTGAAGTGCAGGTTCATGCTCGTTAGGTGAAAAACGTTCAGCCGCTTCAAGGATCGCTGAAGCCACTGTCCAGCGCTGATAATCCTGTGTAATCGCTTCCCCGTAATTCATGAGCGCTTCAACTTGAGTGACGGTGTCAAAGGTTTTACCAACATGAAGTTGAATATCAACGTGGCTGCCAGGTTCTAGGCGAGCACCAAATTTAGACATCGTGCGTCGCACGCCTTTAGCAACGCCTCGAATTCGGCCATGTTCTTTGGTCAACAATGTGATGATGCGATCTGCCTCGCCGAGTTTTTGGGTGCGCAGCACAATGGCTTCATCCCGATACAAACTCATACGGGCAAAGGTAGTGCGTTGATTAGCGGATTGCGCGATTTATGGCAGACACGACAGCTTTAAGCGATGCCGTGGTGGTATTTGGATCGATTCCAACTCCCCAGAAGACATCGCCATCGATTGCGCACTCAAGGTATGCAGCAGCTGATGCATCGCCACCAGCAGAAAGTGCGTGCTCGTAATAATCAAGAACACGAACATCGACGCCATAGCTTTGCAGAATGTTACAGAAAGCAGCGATTGGTCCGTTGCCCTGACCTTTGAGCTCTTGCAGTTCACCGCGATCGGTCAGTGAAACAGTTAAATGAACATCTTCACCGAGTGTGGATGTTTGGCTTAAACCTTTAAGACGAAAACGTCCCCAAGGTGCACCCTCTGTTGGGAGATATTCATCTTCAAAGATGTTCCATAAATCTTCAGAGCTAACTTCTCCGCCTTCGGCATCGGTCTTTGCCTGAACATTCTTTGAAAATTCAATCTGCAGACGTCGAGGTAGATCAAGGTGGTGTTCGTTCTTCATCAGATATGCAACCCCGCCCTTACCTGACTGCGAATTCACGCGAATAACCGCTTCATAGCTGCGCCCAATATCTAATGGATCAATTGGTAAATATGGAATCGCCCAAGTGTGATCACGAACTTCTTTGCCGGCAGCTTTTGCATCGCGGGCTAAGTGATCAAAGCCCTTTTTGATTGCATCTTGGTGTGAACCAGAAAACGCTGTAAACACAAGATCGCCACCATATGGATGCCGCTCCGGCACACGCAGTTGGTTTGCGTATTCAACGGTGCGGCGAACTTCATCGATATTTGAAAAATCAATATGTGGATCGATGCCATGTGTAACTAAGTTAATTCCCAGAGTTACTAAACAAACATTGCCCGTGCGTTCACCGTTACCAAATAATGTTCCTTCAATGCGATCGGCTCCGGCCAAGTAACCAAGTTCAGCTGCTGCAACACCAGTACCGCGATCATTGTGTGGGTGAAGTGAAACAATCACGCTTTCGCGATTATTTAAATTGCGGCACATCCATTCAATGGAATCGGCGTAAACATTTGGAGTTGCCATTTCAACCGTTGCAGGCAAATTCATAATTGTTTTCCACTGTGGAGTTGGCTTCCACACATCATTTACCGCGTTACAAACTTCAACGGCAAATTCAAGTTCGGTTCCTGTATATGACTCAGGTGAATATTCAAAGGAAACCTTAGTTTCAGGAACAGTTGCAACCAGATCTAAACAAATCTTTGCAGCATCGGTTGCAATCTTTTTAATGCCATCTTTATCCAAACCAAAAACAACCCGGCGCTGCAATGTGGATGTGGAGTTGTACAAGTGAACTATCGCCTGCTTTGATCCCTTAATCGCTTCGAAGGTTCGGATAATCAACGCTTCGCGAGCTTGGGTTAGAACCTGAATAACAACGTCATCCGGAATTAAATTCTCTTCAATAATTTTGCGAACAAAATCAAAATCAGTCTGGCTGGCACTTGGAAATCCAACTTCAATCTCCTTGTAACCCATAGCTACTAAAAGTTTGAACATCGCTAACTTGCGAGGAGTGTCCATCGGATCAATAAGGGCCTGATTTCCATCACGTAAATCAACCGAACACCATTTAGGGGCTTTGGTAATTTTCTTATTTGGCCACGTGCGATCTGGAAGATCTACAGGGTGAAAAGGCTCATAGCGATGCACTGGCATCGCTGAAGGCACCTGCTTAGGGAAGTTCACTTGCTAACGGTAACGCGGCGGCTAAAGAACTGGCAAATATCGATCTAATTCGTAAGCACTGACCTGGCGGCGGTAGTCCTGCCATTCAGCGCGTTTATTTCGCAACACGTATTCAAATACGTGCTCTCCTAAAGTCTGGCGCACTAAATCACTCTTTTCCATCTCAATAATCGCTTCATTCAAGTTTGATGGAAGAGATACGGGATCTTTTGAATCACTAAGAACATAACCCTCTTCAACGCCCTTCAATCCCGCGGCTAACATCACGGCGTATGCAAGGTAAGGGTTGCATGCAGTATCCGGTGATCTAAATTCAATTCTGGTTGAGTTTTCTTTCTTTGGCTTATACATAGGCACACGAACCAAAGCACCACGATCACTTGGACCCCAGTTAACAAAAGCTGGTGCCTCTCCCCCGCCATGTAAGCGCTTGTATGAATTTACCCATTGATTAGTAATCGCAGTAATTTCTGGAGCATGCTTTAAGAGTCCGGCAATAAATGAACGACCGATTGCTGAAAGATTGAGCTCGGCGTTTGGATCATAGAAAGCGTTTTCTTCACCCTTGAAAAGTGAAACGTGAGTGTGCATTCCACTTCCTGGGTGATCGGTAAATGGCTTTGGCATAAAGGATGCATGGAAACCTTGATCCATAGCTACTTCTTTAATCACATGACGAAAAGTCATGATGTTATCTGCTGTGCTTAATGCATCGGCATAACGTAAATCGATTTCCTGTTGGCCAGGGGCGCCTTCGTGATGAGAAAACTCAACCGAGATTCCCATTGCTTCTAATAAAGTAATTGCTTGACGTCGGAAATCATGGCCAACAACTGCTGGCGTGTGATCGAAATATCCACCTTGATCAACTGGCACTGGAGCTTTGCCCGCTTCTGGCTTTTCTTTAAATAAGAAAAATTCAATTTCTGGATGCGTGTAACAGGTGTAACCCATTGCCGCAGCTTTTTCTAAAGTTCGGCGCAAAACATTGCGTGGATCGGCAGGTGATGGTTCGCCATCTGGCATCACGATGTCGCAAAACATACGAGCAGTTCCTGGAGCTTCAGTGCGCCATGGCAATATCGAAAAAGTAGCTGGGTCTGGTTTTGCCAACATATCGGATTCGGTAACGCGGGCAAAGCCTTCGATAGCCGAACCATCGAAACCGATTCCTTCGGCAAATGCATTTTCTAACTCAGCTGGTGCGATAGCAACAGATTTTAGGAAACCCAATACGTCTGTGAACCACAAACGTATGAATCGAATATTTCGCTCTTCTAGGGTACGAAGAACGAACTCTTCCTGCTTACTAATCTCGGTGCTCATAAGAAGCATTGTTACAAATACAGGTTACGGCTGTGTTAACTCGTGAGGGTTAGCTAAATAGAGTAAAACTCAGTGCTTTCAAGGGTTGAGCGTGCTGGAACATCTTTGGTCACAACAAGATTTGCACTCACGCGAGACCCATCTCCTACGGTGACATTTCCAATAATGCGGGCTCCGGCGCCCAAAATCACATTGTTGCCAATTGTCGGATGGCGCTTTGCGTGCGTGAATCCACGAGAACCCAAAGTAACGTCGTGGTACAGCATGACGTCATCACCGATGATCGTAGTTTCACCAATGACAACACCCATGCCATGATCAATAAAGAACCTACGCCCGATTGTTGCGCCTGGATGAATTTCGATTCCCGTTGTAAATCGAACAGCGTTGGCATGAATACGTGCCAACAACTTCAAATTTACATTCCATAGGAAATGTGAAATTCGATGGCCCCAAACTGCATGCACACCGGGATATGCCAAGGCGACCTCTAAACGATTTCGCGCTGCCGGATCATGGGTCAGCGCATTATCGAGATCTTCTTTCATGCGACTAAGGATTGACATTTCTATTCAGCTAAGTCCGCATACAGAACAGTTGAAAGATAACGCTCGCCAGATGATGCAAGGATTACAACAATATTTTTACCGGCAAACTCTGGGCGCTTAGCAACTTCAATTGCAGCCCACAGAGTTGCACCTGATGAAATTCCAGCCAAAATGCCTTCTTCGGCAGCTGCTCGACGCGCATATTTCATTGCATCATCAGCGGTTGCATCCAAAATCTCATCATAAACGCTTCGATCAAGAATATTTGGAATGAAGTTTGGTCCAATACCTTGCAAAGGGTGAGGTCCAGGAGCGCCACCGTTAAGAATTGGTGATGCTGCTGGCTCGACACCGAAAACTTTTATCGCCGGGTTTTTCTCTTTCAGGAAACGGCCAGTGCCTGTGATTGTTCCACCGGTCCCAATTCCCGAAACAAAAGCATCAACTTTTCCATCAAGATCACGCCAGATTTCTGGGCCAGTTGTCTTGTAATGAATTGCAGGTCCCGCTTCATTTTCAAATTGACGAACCAAAACTGCGCCAGTTTCGCCAAGCTTTTCAGCTGCGGCAACTGCGCCTTTCATACCTTCGGCAGCTGGAGTCAGCACAAGTTCGGCACCAAAGGCAAGAATTAATTTACGACGCTCTTTTGAAACAGATTCAGGCATTGTGAAAATAGATTTGTATCCACGGGCCGCTGCAACCATCGCAACACCAATGCCCGTATTTCCCGAAGTAGCCTCTACTACAGTTCCGCCTGGTTTTAAGGCACCGCTTGCTTCGGCAGCATCAATCATCGCGATTGCTAAGCGATCTTTAATCGATGATGTTGGGTTATAAAACTCCAACTTCGCATAGACATTTCCCTGCGCACCATCTGAGATTTTATTGATGCGAACTAGTGGTGTATTTCCAAATGCTTCGGTAATTGTGTTAAACGTTGTCATGATTCTCCCTAAATTCATTGAATGTAATAAATTGATTGAAATATTTATAACTGCAAGCAAAACGGGCTAATAAGAATTAGCAGCTGCAAGAAGCGGAGAGACAGAAATCAACGACGCGATTGCGCGTAAATAGCCAAGTTACGATTGATTTCATGGGTCAATTCTAGTTTAAATAGTAAATAGTGCGAGTTGCCAATCATTTGCATCTGCGGGTTATTGGAAAGAGTTACTGCTCATTCCAGCGTGAAGTCATTGGCAAGCGCCGATCTTTTCCAAAGGCGCGTCCTGAAACCTTTGTACCGGGCGGATATTGGCGGCGCTTGTATTCTGCTTTATCCACTAATGAAATAACACGGCGAATTAACGCCTCATCGAAGCCATCTACTAATAGCGCTTCAAATCCATGATCCTCGTCAACATATAGACGAAGTACCGAATCAAGAAGTGGGTAGTCAGGTAATGAATCTGAATCCTTTTGATCAGGACGTAGTTCAGCGCTTGGCTCTTTAGTTATTGAGCGCTCTGGAATCGGTGGCACTTGACCCGCGGCTACAGCTTGAGCATTTCGCCATCTAGATAGTGCCCAGACATCGGTCTTGTAAATATCCTTAATGGGAGCAAAACCACCAACAGCATCACCGTAAAGAGTCGAGTAACCAACAGCCAGCTCACTCTTGTTACCCGTGGCTAAAACAATATGGCCCTCTTGGTTAGAGATGCCCATCAAAGTTGTTCCTCGAACTCGGGCCTGCAGATTTTCTTCAGCGATTCCTTTGAGCTCTAGATTATTCATATAAGCATCCACCATCGGTGCGATGGGTACTGTTCTAAAACCGATTCCTGTTGCCTGTGCCAATGCTTTTGCATCGTCAACTGAATGATCTGATGAATATTTACTTGGCATTGCAACTCCATGAACATTGGCTGCTCCAACGGCATCTATTGCTATTGCTGCAACAAGGGCAGAATCAATGCCACCTGATAAGCCAACTAGGACCGATGTAAAGCCATTCTTTTTGATGTAGTCGCGCAGACCAATTACAAGTGCTGACCACATTTCGGCTTCATCACTTAAACGCGGGGCAATAAGAGCTGCAGGTGAAGGGGTCCTCGAAGCCAGATCTGATGAAATAACAATGTCGGGATTTGAACTTTCTTCAATGCAATCTATTTCAACAACAATTAAGGTGTCATCAAATTGCGGAGCTCTTGCCAGAAGCTGGCCCTCTTTATCAACAATAATCGTGTCGCCATCAAAAACTAAATCATCCTGTCCGCCAGTCATGTTGACGTAAGCCAGTGGCGCTTTAATTTCGCGGGCACGTTGTTGCACTAATGCCAATCGGACATCATCCTTATTTCGCTCATACGGTGAGCCATTAGGGACAACTAATAATCCGGGTGTTCTTGAAGCAACATGGGACATTGAATGCCAAATATCTTCACAGATTGCGACAGCAACGTCTACGCCATGAATTCTGACAACCAAATCACTTACACCTGGTGTGAAATTTCTAAACTCATCAAAAACGCCATAGTTGGGTAGGTGGCGTTTAACGTAGCGGGCCTTGATTTTTCCATCATGAATAATGGCAACAGCGTTTTGAGGACCACGATCTAAATAACCAACGACAGCAACGATGTCGCCATTAATCTTTGCGGCTACTTCTTCAATAGCTTTGATGCTGGCTGCTTGAAAAGATGGCCGAAGCGCTAAATCCTCAACTGGATATCCGGTCACAATCATCTCAGGAAAAACAATGATGTGAGCGCCTGCAGATTGTGCCGCTTGAACACTTTTCATTATCAGTGCGCAGTTGCCTGCTAGATCGCCCACGGTTGGATTGATCTGAGCAAGGGCCACAGACAACTTCATTTTTCAAGTGTAACGGGGGTACCCTTGCCTATGTACCCGGGGACTGCCTCAGCAGCGTCGAGGAGAGGGGAAAATGGAAGCTTTATATGGCGGTGCGCTGCACCGACGCGTAACTATTGCCGATCTTCAGACGGCGAAAACTCGCGGTGAAAAATGGCCAATGCTCACATCCTATGAACAGATGACTGCCGAAATTTTTGATGAGGCGGGAATCCCAGTTTTGCTTGTAGGCGATAGCGCCGGTAATAATTTCTTGGGCGAAACCAACACAATCCCGGTAACAGTTGATGAGCTAATTCCATTGACCCGCGCAGTTGTTAGGGCTTCAAAGCGGGCCTTGGTTATTGCAGACTTACCTTTTGGATCTTATGAAAGCTCCCCCGAACAAGCCCTTGCAACTAGTACCCGCTTCTTCAAAGAGGCTGGTGCGATGGGCGTAAAGATCGAAGGACCACATATAGAAACTGTTGAAAAATTAACGGCCAGTGGAATTCCCGTAATGGGCCATGTTGGTTTGACCCCTCAGGCAGTTCACTTATTGAGCGGCTATAAAGTTCAAGGGCGCACCGATGGTGATGCGATTTTAGATGCTGCTTTAGCTCTTGAAAAAGCCGGGGTTTTTGCCGTTGTGCTTGAATTAGTCCCAGCAGAATTAGCAGCGAAAATAACTGCGGCCTTAAAGATTCCGACAATTGGAATCGGTGCGGGTGTTCACTGCGATGCCCAAGTCTTGGTTTGGACCGACATGATGGGAATTACTAAAAACCCTCCCAAATTAGCTAAGGCTTATCGAGATATGCGTGGCGAAATGTTGGCAGCGGCCAATGAATTTGCAGCCGATGTTTCTAGCTCGGCTTTCCCTGCAGCCGAACACACTTTCAACTAATCTCACCCTTGTGGCGAAATATGCGATAGATCTATCTCCGCTGCGTAAATCTGCCGATTTTCGCAACCTCTGGACGGCTGGGCTTATCTCGTATTTAGGCTCGATGATTACCTACGTTGCAGTTCCCTTTCAAATCAAAGAGCTCACTAACTCATATGTTGCTGTAGCCATCAGCGGTCTGATTGAAATTGTGCCATTGGTCATCTTCGGTCTCTATGGCGGCGTTTTGGCTGATGCCATTGATCGCAAGAAATTAATCTGGATAACTGAAGCCCTTTCCCTCACTTTCACTGGCCTACTTTTGGTTAACTCCCTACTAAATTCACCGAGCATCATTTTGATTTATGTTGTGTCTGGCCTATTTGCCGCGGTTAGCGGCCTTAGACAACCGGCGATGCAGGCGGCATTGCCGCGCTTAGTCGATCATGAAGATATGACCGCGGCCGCGGCTCTCATGAGCATTCGTTGGCAGACAGGTGTAATCATTGGGCCAACAATTGGTGGAATATTAATCTCTACTTTTTCAGTTGCCGTTGGTTATGCCGCTGACATCGCTACATTCGTTGTTTCACTTATTTTATTAGCAATGATGAGCAACATCCCTGCCTCCAAGGAGGCCGAAAAGCCATCTCTGGCAGCGTTATTTGATGGAATTAAGTACGCATTTTCGCGAAAGGATTTATTAGGAACTTACCTGATTGATCTTGCTGCGATGTTTTTTGCAATGCCTACCGCGTTGATCCCTTTTTGGGCTGACCAATTAGGAAGCACCTGGGCATTGGGTTTGCTATATGCCGCCGGCACGGTTGGATCAATTGCCGTGACATTAACTAGTGGGTGGACAAAAGAGGTTCGCTTTTATGGTCGAGCAATCATGTGGGCAGCAATCGGGTGGGGCGCAGCTATCGCATTAGCTGGTGCCACTAATTACTTAGCCCTGGTACTTCTTTTTCTGGCATTAGCTGGTGCTTCAGACATGGTCAGTGCTCTCTTTCGATCCGCGATGTGGAATCAAACAATCCCCGATCACCTGCGCGGCCGACTTGCGGGTATCGAATTGCTCTCATATTCACTTGGACCACTAGCAGGACAGATGCGTGCTGCTGGTATGGCGGCGGCTTTCACATTAACTTTTTCCGTCACTGCAGGTGGAGTTATCTGCATGATTTCAGTAGGTGTTCTTGCTTTTTTGCTTCCAAAATTCCGGAAATTCGACATAAAAACCGATGAATTTGCTCTCAAAAAGGCCGCTGAAAGTGAAAAATCACGCTCAAACCCTCAATCTGAGGAAGAGATTTCCTAATTTTCGCAAAATTTCATTAATTTTCAATATTTTTTATATTTTTAGGATTTTTTTTTAAATGCGAATTAAAAGAATTCATTAAATTTTCCGTTAATGCATAAAAAATAAATAAAAAGAATTTGCGACACGCACTTAAATATTTATCACAAAATGTTGGCATTTTTACCCAATTGATGTCACGCTTATCCACGAAAAGGTTTGGGTGACGGATCCGAACCATTCCGATAGGAGAAGTACGTGGCCGCAGCAAAGAAAGCAGCACCAAAGAAGCGCAAGAAGGCAGCAGCTCC
>CAIJYZ010000032.1 GCA_903825015.1 uncultured Actinomycetes bacterium | reverse complement strand
TGCGTTATCCCAGTCTGGAACAGCCTGGTCATCAACAAGTGTGTACGCCTTTGAATCAATCAATGGACGTAGAACTGAATCGTATCCAGCCTTGAATAGTGTTGCGTTGTTATCTGTAGGAGAACCGTTTAGGTAAACGATGCGTGCAGTTGTCTTACCTGCTGCATCTAGACATGCCTTGATGCCTTCGCCTTGTAGTTGACCAACAGCTTGGTTATCGAATGAAACATAGTATGAAGCTGAGCCATTAAGTGTTAGACGGTCGTAGTCGATTGTCTTTACACCTTGTGCTGCAGCTTTATCCTGAACAGCCTTAGCTGAATCTGAATCAAGGTTTACAAGGATAAGAACCTTTGCACCAGCAGTAAGCATCTGGTCTGCAATTGTTGCGAACTGAGCCTTATCACCGTTTGCATTTTGGATATCGACCTTTACAGATGCTGCATCAAATGCTGCCTGTAAGAATCCGCGGTCAGCAGTTTCCCAACGGTTTGATGATGCTGCATCAGGAAGAATTACACCAACAAAACCATCTCCGGCCTTGTCAGCTTTTGAGCAACCTGTCAGTGCGATTGCAACTGCAGCAAGTACTGCAGTGATCGCGAGGCGGCGCTTTGTCATATATGAAACACCTTTCGAAAGGGATCGACCCCCTGAACGGAACTTTTTCCGCCCAGATGAGAAGGGAGCGACAGTGAGCCAAACGCTAGTAGGGCATGGCCCAAAGGTCACTAGTTTTCGAGCAGAAATTGAACTGTTCACCTAACGATTTGATAACGCTGACCTGCGCTCGCGATAGCCTTGACCAATGTCCACACAGGTAGAACAACTTGAGGTTGCAATCAAGGCAGCCATAGAGCGCGCCTTTGCGAACCATTTGCTAGAGGGGCAGATCCCCACCGTCATTAAATTGGAGCGGCCAAAAGATCGCGATCACGGTGACTATGCCACTTCTATTGCACTCCAATTGGCAAAGCCTGCAAGTAAGAATCCCCGCGAAGTTGCGCAGATAATCTGCGACCAGTTGGTTGGGACGGCAGGTATTTTAAAAGTAGATATCGCTGGACCTGGATTTATTAACATCACCCTAAATCGCGCTAATCAAGCCGAACTCGTTTCTACGATTCTTCAGGCAATGAAGGATTACGGCAAAGGAAATGCGCTCGCAGGAGTGAAAATTAACTTAGAGTTTATTAGCGCCAACCCAACTGGACCTTTGCACTTGGGTCATACACGTTGGGCAGCAGTCGGTGATTCTTTAGGTCGCGTATTAAGTGCTGCGGGAGCAGATGTCACTCGCGAGTTTTATATCAATGATCGCGGAAATCAGATGGATCTTTTTGGCGCATCCGTTGAAGCAGCCGCCCTTGGAAATCCAATTCCAGAGGATGGCTATCAAGGTGCATACATCGCAGATTTAGCCAAAGAAGTAGTTGCAAGTAATCCAACTATTACTTCACTTACCGACGGCCAACGTCATCCAGCATTTCGCGAAGCCGCATATGCCGTTCAACTAAAAGATCAGCAACGGGTGCTTGATACTTTCGGCACACATTTTGATGTGTGGTTTTCAGAGCGCTCTTTACATGATCAAGGTGCGGTCGAACATGGTCTTGAAAAACTTCGTGCACAGGGCCACGTATTTGAAGAAGAAGGGGCAATTTGGCTTCGCACAACTGATTTTGGTGACGACAAAGATCGCGTTTTAACAAAATCCGATGGATCACTTACGTACTTCTCATCAGATACCGCTTACTACATTAATAAACGCGAACGCGGTTTCGATATTTGTATTTATATGTTGGGCGCCGACCATCATGGTTATGTAGGGCGTTTAAAAGCGATTGCTGCATGTGCAGGCGATGACCCTGAATACAACATTCATGTACTGATTGGCCAGCTAGTGAAGATTATGGAGGGTGGCGAAGAAGTTAAATTATCCAAGCGTGCGGGCACAATCATTACTCTCGAAGAGTTAGTTGAAAAAGTTGGTGTGGATGCTGCGCGCTATACCCTGATCCGCTATCCAGTCGATACGCCAATGGTTATGGATATCGATATTTTGAAGCGAAATACCAATGAAAATCCCGTTTACTACGTTCAATATGCCCATGCTCGAATCGCCGCTGTTTTGCGCAATGCCGCCGAATTAAATATTCCGGTAGATCTTAAAGAGTTCGACTCTTCCCAACTTATTCACGATCGTGAAAATGAATTACTTGGAGCATTAGCTGAGTATCCACGTATCGTGCAAAGTGCAGCCGAATTACGCCAACCGCACCGCATTGCTCGTTACCTTGAAGAGCTAGCTAGTACTTATCACGGCTTCTACGCCGATTGTCGAGTGTTACCGATGGGTGAAGAAAATCCAACCCCATTGCATACCGCCCGTCTATTACTCTGTGCATCTACAAAGCAAGTTATTAGCAACGCTTTGGATTTATTAGGCGTTAGCGCACCGGAGAGGATGTAAGTATGTGGTCCTCTAATGTTTCAAATGATAACCAACTTTCAATCTCGTCAATTTCTGTTACCCAACTGGCAAAAGAGTTTGGGACGCCAGCCTTTATTTTGGATGAAGCAGACTTTCAAGATCGTGCTACTAAATGGAATAGCGCACTTCACGCAGCCTTTGGCGACAATGCAGGAAGCGTTTATTACGCTGCTAAAGCTTTTATCTGTGTTGAAGTTGCCCGATGGATTAAAGATATTGGAATCGGAATTGACGTTTGTACTGGCGGAGAATTAGCAGTTGCAATTAGAGGTGGAATTGATCCCAAAAAAATTGAGGTACATGGCAACAATAAATCAATTGCCGAAATCGAAAGCGCAGTTGCCGTTGGTGTAGGCACAATTGTTATTGATTCACTGTATGAAATCGATCGAGTAGCGGCTGCAGCCAAGAGTCATGGAATTGTTCAAAAAGTGTTGCTTCGCCTCACTCCCGGCATCGAGGCTCATACCCACGAATCGATCGCCACTGCACATGAAGATGTGAAGTTCGGTTTTTCAATTGCAAGTGGCGCAGCCTGGAAAGCGATTGAACAAGTTCGTAATGCACCATCCCTAGAACTACGTGGCTTCCATGCACATATCGGTTCACAGATTCTTGAAACGGATTCATTTGAAATTAGCGCCCAACGCCTTATCGCCTTGCTCGCTAAATATCGTGATGAATTTTCAACACAACTTCCCGAACTCGATCTAGGTGGGGGATATGGCATTGCCTATTTGCCAGGTGAAACTGATTTAAATCCTGACACCACAATGAAGGCGCTTGCAGCAGTAGTTACGGCTCAATGCGAAGCTCATAATTTGTCAATCCCAAAGATTTCCATCGAACCAGGTCGAGCAATTGTTGGTCCGACCATGTTCACTCTCTATGAAGTAGGAACTATTAAAGATGTAACTTTAGGAAACGGAGCGAATCGTCGCTATATCTCAGTTGACGGAGGCATGAGTGATAATTTGCGCCCGGCTTTGTACCAAGCCGAATACACCGCTGTATTAGCAAATCGAAAAAGCAATGCCCCCAAGATTTCTGCACGCATCGTTGGAAAGCATTGCGAAACTGGCGATATTGTTATTCGTGAGATTGATTTAGAAAATGACATTATCCCTGGGGACTTATTAGCGACTCCTGCAACTGGTGCATATGGCCGCAGCATGGCAACAAATTACAATCATGTCCCACGGCCACCCGTTATTGCAGTAAAAGATGGAAAAGCCCGCATAATTTTGCGTCGCGAGACCGAAGGCGATCTATTAGCTCTAGATATTTAACGCCGTTACAGGCATCTGTGAAAGAATATCCCGCATGAGCCAAGAGCTAAAGACAATATCAATTGGCATGCTCGGTTGCGGGGTAGTTGGTAGTCAAGTTGCCCGATTGCTGCAATCTGATGAACAAGAGCTCTCCGAGCGTTCCGGTGCACTTCTGGTTCTAAAAAAGATTGGCGTTCGCAGCACTGCTGCACGCGAAGGCATCGAACCATCGATGATCACAACAGATTT
>CAIJYZ010000031.1 GCA_903825015.1 uncultured Actinomycetes bacterium | reverse complement strand
GTTGTTCACGTAGTTGGACCACAGCTTGGTTTGACCCAACCTGGAATGACAATTGTCTGCGGAGATTCACATACATCTACCCACGGTGCATTTGGCGCACTTGCTTTTGGTATCGGAACATCAGAAGTAGAACACGTATTAGCAACTCAAACTCTTCCACTTGCCCGTCCAAAGACAATGGCAATAAATGTAGAGGGCTCATTGAAGCCTGGTGTTACCTCGAAAGATATTATTCTGGCGATTATTGCAAAGATTGGAACTGGCGGGGGTCAGGGCTACGTTATTGAATATCGCGGCTCAGCTATTCGCGCGTTATCAATGGAATCGCGAATGACTGTGTGCAACATGTCTATTGAAGCTGGTGCACGTGCAGGTCTTATTGCACCTGATCAAACAACTTTTGATTACATCAAGGGCAAGCCACACGCACCCGAAGATTTCGATGCCGCTGTTAAATATTGGAGCACCTTATTTACAGATAGCGATGCAAGCTTTGACGTCGAAGTTAATCTCAACGCCGATGATTTAGAACCATTCGTTACATGGGGAACAAACCCGGCACAGGGTGCATCCCTAAGTGCAAATGTTCCCAACCCTGCCGACATTGCTGATCCAGAGGCACGCGGCGCGGCTGAACGCGCACTTGTCTACATGGGCCTAGAAGCCGGCATGCCACTAAAAAAGATAGCCATTGACACTGTTTTCTTGGGCTCTTGCACCAATGGTCGCATCGAAGATTTGCGAGCAGCCGCAGATGTTGTCAAGGGTAAGAAGATTGCCTCAACACTTCGTATGTTGGTCGTGCCAGGTTCTGCGCGAGTTCGTTTAGAAGCCGAAGCCGAAGGCCTGGACAAAGTATTTATTGATGCAGGAGCTGAATGGCGAAATGCAGGATGCTCGATGTGTCTTGGCATGAACCCGGATCAGCTAGCAGTGGGAGAGCGTTCTGCATCTACTTCTAACCGAAACTTTGAAGGCCGCCAAGGTAAAGGCGGTCGTACTCACTTGGTAAGCCCACTGGTAGCTGCAGCAACTGCGCTTCGTGGAACTCTTTCATCACCTGCGGATCTGTAAGGGAGCAATGACTATGGAAAAATTTATTAAGCACACAGGTAGCGCAGTTCCACTTCGTCGCAGCAATGTTGATACCGATCAAATCATACCTGCTGTTTACTTAAAGCGCGTGACACGTAGCGGATTTGAAGATGGTTTGTTTTCTGCTTGGCGAAATGACCCTGAGTTTGTACTAAATAAACCAGAGTTTAAGGCAGCGACTATTCTTGTTGCTGGCGTTGATTTTGGAACAGGCTCTTCGCGCGAACATGCAGTCTGGGCGCTTCAAAACTATGGATTTAAAGCGGTTATCTCATCACGCTTTGCCGATATCTTCCGCGGCAATTCACTTAAGGGTGGACTGCTGACAGTGATCATCGATCAGTCGGATGTAGAAGCGTTGTGGAGTGCAATTGAAGCCGATCCAACAACATCGGTAACCGTGGATCTAGAGACCCGCACCGTTAGCTATAACGAGGTGGTGTTGCCATTTGCAATCGATGATTACACCCGCTGGCGTTTAATGGAAGGGTTAGATGACATCGGATTAACCGTCAAAAACGCTGATTCCATTGATTCTTTTGAGAAATCACGGACAACGTTGAAGCCTGCAACGCTTCCAATTCGAGGATAAAGCCGGAGAAACAAGCGTAAATCAATGGTTTTCACTCTTGAGTGAGCGTGTGTGCGCAGAACCCTCAATGCTAAATTGAGGGTTTTCTACGCGTAAAAACACTGTTTTTTCGTGATTCATTCGATAAATATTTCTTGCGACACACCTTCGCGAATAGCGTATTCATCAATATTTACGCGTAAGTTTATGAACACGTTAAGCAATTGCTTAACATTTACGCGTAATAAGGGGATTTCAATGAATAAGGCCCAATTCATTGCGGCGTTGGCACCACATTTCAACGACAGCAAGAAGGAAGCAGCTCACGCTGTAGATATCGTTTTTGAC
>CAIJYZ010000030.1 GCA_903825015.1 uncultured Actinomycetes bacterium | reverse complement strand
TGGGGCCTTGGCTTTCACCGCTTTTACGGCAGCTACTGAACTTTTAGCGTTCTTAGCTTTAAGAATCTGGGTAATTGTAAGTCCGGCTTCAAGATCTGCCTGCATCTCTGGGTGAATTCGAACTGCGTTACGAATCGCCATATCAAGGTAAGCCTGCTTGGCTTCGATATCGCTTTTGTTTACAAGTGAATCAATAAACATGTAACGCTCAATTGTCTTCGCATCACTTGGAAAGACTGAAGCAAGCTGATACGAGGCATCTACTTGATTGGCATAGAGTGAAATAGCATCACTTTTCTTTATTAAAGAATTAAATCGAGCTTGAGTTACATCTCCTGATTTACCAAGGGCATAAAGAATTCCGTTGCCAATAGTTAAAAAGGAAGTGTCTGGAAGATTACGGTGAGCGGCTAGTTGAGAAGCCCATGGTGTGATTGCTTGGCGCAGTGAAACAGTATTGGAGATCTGTTCGCTAAAGCCAGGAAAATCTTTTACATCCATCCGAACAAGAGCTGAGACGAAAGCTGCATACTCAAAATTGGATGTTATCTTTTCTTCATATGTTGCTTGTTCGGCGGCGGAGGCAAAGTTTCTGAAATACCCGCCAAGTAAGTTATTTACCGAAATACGAAGCTGGGCATCTTTTTGAATTGGGTAAGACCAAAAGAGATCGGCATTTGAATTAAGACCAAGGTTGCTAAATTTCAGGCAAGTTAAAAGCATTCCGCTTTCGGCATCTAGCTTGGTAACTCCCTCTAAAGAGCATGCATGTTCACCGCGTGGGGTATCACTTGCAAACTGTATAAAAGGATCTGTTGTGGGATTGCTCTTAGAGTTAAGGGCGGCCGTACCAGGTTGGGATACGGAGAAACTTAAATCAACAGCTGCCTCTCGGGCGCTGACATGTGGCAATAGGTTCGTAGCAACTAAAAGTAAAAATGCAGTCGCAACAACAAACCATCTTTGGGGAAGATGCATGGCGTAACTGTAATGTTGACCTTTAGAGTTACTGGATATTTGCCCTGGCATGTCGCGATTCTAAGATTTTCACGCTCAATTATTTTTCTCTTTGAGGGGAATACCCCTCACGCCTTCCATAAAAGCGCCAAGTACGAGCAATAATCACCTGTGCTCATACTCCTTCCTCCAAGTGAAAAAAAATCTCTTTTAGAAGGAGCTGCCATCACTGTATATATAGGCGTTCTTTATCAGGGATTGGGTTGGGCAACTTTGGACAAGGTTGCACAAAAACGTGCGCAAAAATCTATTGCAATTATTTCAGCTAAATACGGCGTCGTGCGACCTCTTGATCTTATTGCACCTTACAAAGAAAAAATTGATTCTGCAAAAATGCGCAGTTCAATAACTAAAGAACTAGAAGCAATAGCAACTGATTTAGTTATTGATTGCCGTTCATCGACTTATCAAAGCGTCTGGACTCCCCCAACAAATAAAACTGTTGAGATCAAAATCTTCACTCAAGTCGATGGCGTAAAAAACGTAATAACTCACATGTCAAAGAAAACGCGGGGTGAAGTTACTCGGCTGATATTGCTTTCGAAAAACACTCCCACTAATCCACATGAATTAAGAGAAATTGTTTCTTCAGTTTTTGAATGCGAACTATTTGAAGCAACAGGCAAGAAACCTTGGGTTCTAGAGGTTATTGCTCAGTAGTTTGCTTTATAAGTTTTACAATTAAATCTGGCTGATCCCACATTGGTGCATGACCACATTGATCTATTACTAACCATGTGCAGTGGGCCGGTGCAAGTGAGCGCTCTTGCGAATCCGGATAAGGCAAAGTGTTATCGGTATCGCCAAAGAGAATTGTCACTGGAATTGATTCAGGGACATGGGCATCAAAGCGCTTACCTAACATCCCATCCCAAGCCGGAAAATATCCTTTTGCATGTGCCATTGCATACGCTGCGTCATAACAGATTTCATAACTCAACTCTTGCCACTTTGGACTTACCGTTGAATAGCCGATCTTGCGTAAAGCTTTTAGATGTAAACCAGTTTTAATCAAAGGCTTTGTTACTTTGGCCATGTAATAGGACCTTGCTTCACTCGGAGCACGTCCTGAGGCCGGTTGAAGCCATAAACCTGCAGGAGCAAGTCCTGTAAGGGTTTTAACTCGATCAGGTTGATCTGCAGCCATCTCAAGGCCTATCCATCCACCTAAAGAGTTGCCAGCGACATGAAATGAACGGATTCCATATTCGATCTCGATAGTGTCAAAGACTGCAAGGCCCAGAGAACGCGGATCCATAGACTGCGTTAAATCAAAAGGAGTCTGTCCATGTCCAGGCAGATCAACGGTAATAACGCGAAAACTCTGCGAAAGCGCAGAGATGATGGGCTTAAAGGCCGTTGCTGCAGAACCCAATCCATGAATTAGAACTAGCGGTGGATGTTGTGCATCGCTTTGAGTAAGCGTGGTTTCTAGCTTCATCATCAGTACTTATATTTCTCTGTCTCTTTGGGATGTGCTCGACATACTGCTTTCCAGATTTCATCTGCTTCTAAGCCAGCAGCAAGGGATTCGTTAACTGTTTTGCTACCAAGTTCAGAGATTGCGATGTCTGTTGGAAAATGTGAGTGCGCACCAAATGAAAGCGCTAGACGTTCACGTAAGTCAGAGATTCGCACGTGCCACTAAGAATTCAGCTTGCAATCGTGAATCTTCAACAGTCAATGGTTGCAGCCCTTGCCCAATTAACCAACGCACTGCAAGATCGGCCAATATTTGTGAACCAAGAATCAAAGCAAGGGCATCGTTGAATTGAACCCACAATGGATTACTTGTTGCCGAAAGAGCAAGCGCTAACTGCGCTGGATCAGATACCCGCATGTGTGCCAAGGCATTATCTGAAGAAACTTGGATTGATAATAATTCTAAGGCATCAGTCGGATTCGATGCAGATTGTGCAACGCTAACTAATCGGCGGATCTCAGAATCACATAAAGCTGCGAGAACTGATTCTTTGTCGCGATAATGGTTGTACAGAGTTGCGCGAGAAACCTGTGACGTATCTGCGATTTCGATCATGGACATCTTGGCTAAACCAACAGTTGCGATTAAATGCTTTGCGCCTTCAAGGATTGCACTTTGTGTGCGGCGATGTGTTGCTGCTTGTGGTGCGTATTTATTAAGCGGCATCGACGACAGTAAGAATCACGGTCTCGCGGCTGGCAAGTTCGGTAGCAACATCGCTAAATACTTCGCTGAGTGAAAGTCCAAGTGCAACACATATTGCATTGAGAAGTTCAGAAGATGCCTCTTTTTGTCCGCGCTCAACTTCAGATAAATAACCCAATGAAACGCGTGCATCACGGGCTACATCGCGTAATGTGCGGCTTTGCGAAGTACGGGCAGCGCGAAGAGTAAGGCCAACGGCTTCACGAACTAAAACCATTTTTCTCCCCTTCCATTGTGATGGGCTAATTACGATGCCTAAGGATACGCGCAAAAGTGGCTATAGCGCTTGCCGTGGCAGCGATTCGTACAGATTCACGCTCACCCGATAAAGAAAGCTCTATGGTCTGACAGACGGGGCCTTCGATAGCTACCCAAACCGCGCCAACGAGGTGGCCATCTAACGGGTTAGGCCCGGCTACTCCAGTTGTGCCAATCCCCCATGTCGTGCCAAATGAGTTGATTGCACCGCGAGCCATAGCAACGGCGACTTGTTCGCTGACCGATGTGTGTTCTTTAATCAATGCCGGATCAATTGATAGATGCGAAATCTTAATTTCATCGCGATATGCAGTCAGACCGCCAACAAAGACATCGGATGCGCCAGCGACAGAAACAATTGCCGAACTCACTGCGCCGGCAGTTAAAGATTCGGCCGTGCTAACGGTCTCACCATGGCTGCGCAAAGAATCGACGACTTCGGTTGCAAGTCCGATAATTTCGGCAGGCAGCACCATCTCGATTCCTCCTAACTAGTTGTTTTGCTAAAAGCCGATTTTACATAGTATGCGCCAGTTACAACAGTCAGCGCAATGGCGATAAACATAAATCCATCCCTAAACCAAAACAACGATGAGTCCAGGGGTAGTACATAGAAACCAACTCCAAAGCCTTGCATCATTGCTTTGATTTTGCCGCCCTTATTGGCTGGTATTACACCTCGATTAATAACCAAGAGCCGAAAAATGGTAATACCTATTTCGCGAGTCAGAATCACAATCGTCATCCACCAAGGCATACGTCCCAGAATGGATAGCGAAATCATGGCTGTCCCGATCATTACCTTGTCGGCAACTGGGTCTAGAAACTTTCCAAGCTCAGTAATTGTGTTGCGACTACGTGCCAGTTTTCCATCGACAATATCGCTTAGGCCAAGTACAAAGAAAACGCACCAAGAAATATATTGCCATGTTGAATCATCGCCGCCGTTTTTAAATAATGTGTAAGCACCAACAGGGACAAACAACAATCGCATAACAGTAATGAAATTGGGGGTTACAAAACCTGGTAACTTCATAGTGGCTTAGCCACCAAATCAGCTCCCATTGAATCAATCACCACAGCATCAACATACTGCCCTACGATAAAATCTGTCCCGATAAAGGTTGTACTTCCATCGACTTCTGGGCCTTGATGAGCTGCGCGTCCCTCTTGAAGCTCGGCATCTTCAATGAGAACCCTTACGGTCTCACCAATACGGGCCTGTGCTCGCAGTGAGACCATCTCATCAGCAAGTGATGACAGAGTTTCCACACGTTGTGCAATGACATCATCATCGATCTTGTCTGCAAGATTGAGTGCTTCGGTATTGTCTTCATCGGAATAGCCAAAGATTCCAATTGCATCCAACTTTGCCTGAGTTATAAAAGCTGCCAGTTCGTTGAAATCTTCTTCTGTCTCCCCAGGAAAACCAACGATAAAGTTGGAACGAATTCCAGCTTCAGGAGATAACACTCGAATTTGATTAATCAGATGTAAGAATTTTTCATTATCGCCAAATCGGCGCATGCGGCGCAATACAGATGGCGCAGTGTGTTGGAATGAGAGATCAAAATATGGCGTGGTCTTAGGTGTTGCAATCATCGCCTGAAGCAAAGACGGGCGCATCTCCGCAGGCTGTAAATATGAAAGGCGAACGCGCTCGACTCCTTCGATTGCTGCGATTTCAGGCAGTATTTTTTCCATTAGTTGGAGATCACCAAGATCTTTTCCATAAGAAGTCGTATTTTCACTGACTAAGAAAAGTTCAGTAACACCATTTGCAACTAACCAACGTGCCTCGTCCATAATTTCATGGGGCCTGCGGGAGATAAATGCACCTCGGAAATATGGAATCGCACAAAAAGAACAGCGGCGATCACAACCTGATGCGATCTTTAACGGCGCCCAAGGCGCTGTACCAAGGCGCTTACGAGAAAACTCAACGTTCTCGCGAGCATCGGCGCGATCTGATGGCGCAATAGGAAGTAATGCGCGGCGATCTCTTGGAATATGTGCCGTATGTGAATTTCCAGCCACAATTGATTGCAGACGCGCCGAGATATCTTGGTAATCATCAAAACTTAAGATTGCATCAGTATCTGGCAGAGCTTCGGCCAATTCATTTCCATAGCGCTCGGCCATGCAGCCAACGGCCACAACAGCCCGCGTGCTTCCGTGACCTTTTAGTGAGTTTGCTTCGAGTAAAGCATCGATGGAGTCCTTTTTAGCTGATTCAATAAATCCGCACGTATTAACTAGAGCGACTTCAGCAGATTCAACATCATCAACCAAAGTCCAACCATCGGCAGCTAAGCGCCCGGCTAACTCCTCAGAGTCAACTTCATTTCTTGAGCACCCTAGAGTGACAACAGCAACGGTGCGTTTCATTGGCCAAATCTTAGCGTGTTATGAATCGACTCCATACGACACGCTAACGACTTGGCCATCAACGCCAATTGCAGCGGCCTTTTTTCCATTGACAGTCAGATCCACTCCCCCTGCATTTCCAACTTTGAGATTGAGTTGCTTGTCAGTAGTAAATATTTTTACTTCACCACGGGAAACCTGACCACTAAATAAGGTTCGGCCATCGGCATCTGAGACAAAGAGCCATGACTTTGCGCGAACCGCATCGATAGATACTTCAACCCCAGTTCCGGTTGTAAAAGAGCTTTGTGCAGAAGGTTCTGCAGTTGGTGCCTCGGATGCAGTTGGTGATTGAGATGGGGTAGCGCTGCTAGATGACACTGGAGCTGCAACTTCATTATTACTTGTATTGCTAATGATTATTTGGGCGATTCCAACTACGAAAAGAGAAATCACGGAAATCATGACTAAAACTTTCCATGAAATCTTATGAGAATCACTAGCCTGGCGTATCACTGAATTTTCAATGAACAACTCCCGCATCGTGCGAGTTTCCCCGCCCTGTTCCTGTTCAAATAAACGAATGAACTCTTTTTGATCGGCCTTTAAAGCTGCCGCAATATTGCGTATATGACCGCGAGCATAAGTTTCGCCGCCACAACTCTCAAAGTTATCTTTTTCAATTTCACGCAAAACGCTTATTCGGATATTGGTCTTGGATGCTAAATCATCAAGTGAAAGCCCGGCGTCTATGCGCGCCTTAGCAATCAATAATCCAAGTGACATAACTGAAAAGTCCTAAAGGGAAAGTGAAGCTGCCAATGAAGTTCTAAGTGTAGAACGCAGATTGCTTGATTTACTAGGTCTCGAATGAATTTAGGGGGTGAAATCGGGGCTAGCCCACTTAAATTCACGGTGAATTAGTAATCCCGTAACGTTGCCAATACAGAATCAATTTCATCGGGCTTAACCAAGACTGTCCGGGCCTTTGAGCCCTCGGACGGGCCGACGATCCCGCGAGACTCCATTAAATCCATCAAACGTCCAGCCTTTGCAAAACCAACACGAAGTTTTCTTTGCAACATCGAAGTTGAACCAAACTGTGTTCCAACGACAAGTTCAACTGCTTGCAGCAAGATATCTAAATCATCGCCAATTTCTTTGTCAACCATCTTTGGATGTGACGGCGCGACAGTGACATCGTCACGATATCGAGGCTTCAACTGTTTCTTTACATGGTTGGTTACTGCTTCAATCTCGCGCTCGGAAACATAGGCGCCTTGAATTCGCACAGCCCGACTTGCACCCATTGGAATAAATAGACCATCACCTTGTCCAACAAGTTTTTCTGCGCCTGGGCTATCTAAAATAACTCGGCTATCGGCTAATGAACTTGTTGCAAATGACAAACGTGATGGAACGTTGGCCTTAATCAAACCTGTAACGACATCCACCGATGGTCGCTGAGTTGCAAGAACTAAGTGAATACCTGCCGAACGTGCAAGCTGAGTAATACGAACAACAGACTCTTCAACTTCTTTGGCGGCGACAATCATTAAATCTGCAAGCTCATCGATGACAACAAGTAAATACGGATAAGGCTCAATTGTGCGATCGCTACCCGGAGGAGGAACTACTTTTCCAGCACGTACGGCTTTGTTGAAATCATCGATATGTCTAAAACCAAAAGTTGATAGATCTTCATATCGAAGATCCATCTCACGTACTACCCATGTAAGAGCATCGGCAGCTTTTTTGGGGTTAGTGATAATCGGTGTAATTAAATGAGGGATACCTTCATAAGCCGTTAATTCAACGCGTTTAGGATCGATCAAAACCAAACGAACTTCATCGGGTGTGGCACGTACCAAAATTGATGTAATCATTGCGTTGATCATCGAAGATTTTCCAGCACCAGTTGCACCGGCTACTAACAGGTGCGGCATCTTGGCTAAGTTGGCGCAAACAAAATTTCCTTCAACATCTTTACCTAGGGCAACCAACATTGGATGATGGTCTTGTCCTGCAACAGAAGAACGTAAAACATCACCCAGAGCAACGATTTCGCGATCTGTATTTGGAATTTCAATTCCAACAGCAGATTTTCCTGGGATCGGAGACAATATTCGAACATCACTACTTGCTACAGCGTAAGAAATGTTTTTAGCCAGAGCGGTAATTCGCTCAACTTTTACCGCGTTACCAAGTTCGACTTCATAACGGGTAACCGTTGGGCCACGCATAAATCCTGTTACTTGGGCATCAATTTCAAACTGCAAAAAAACTTCAGTTAAGGCAGCGACAACGATCTCATTTGCCTTGCTCTTGGCTTTAGCTGCAGGCCCTGCTCGTAACATGTCTGCAGGAGGAAGTTCATAGGTTGAGTCTGGAGTTAACAAAAGTTGTTCAGGACGTTTGGTTGCATTCTCAGCATTAATTACTGGTGTGACTGGAACTGGGACTGTGAACTCTTCATCAAAGCTCACCTCATCCAGCTCCTCTTCTTCCTCTTCTTCAATCGGTTCATTCCATGCAGCGACAATGGGAGACTCAAAAGGTGGAGTGTCGGTAATTTCGAACTCTTCTACTTTTATTGCACGTTCAGGTCGCTTAGACCATGCCCATGTAGATGTTGATTTAATTCGGTCGAAGACATCTGAAACTGGAGTGGCTGTTACGACTAATAAACCGAAAATAAATAAAATGGCAAGGACAGGGTAAGTAAGCACCGATGTCATTAAGCTGACAAGTGGCTTAGTCACGGCGTATCCGATCCATCCACCACCCTGGCGCATCGCAGTAGCTCCAGTGCCAGGTAATCCTTTGAGAAGGTGTGACAGACCCGTCGATGAGAGCAACAGGGCTAATGTCCCGACTACAACACGACCGATTGCCGCTTTATCTTCTGGTGCTCTAAACAATTTAAAAGCGAAATAAATCAGTACGACTGGAGTAAAGAAACCTATGCGACCAAAGCCTCCATATATAAAGGAGTAAACCGCCCGACTAACCAGGTTATCGGCATTAAACCAAGTTCCGGCAGTTGCGATCAAAGCGAAGATTAGAATTAAGAATGCAATGCCATCACGCTGATGAGCTGGATCTAAGTCGCGCGCACCACGAGCGATAAATCGAACTGAGTTACCCAATACCTTGGCGATAAAGCGCCAAATCGCAGCTAAGCCTCTTCCGAGCGCGCCACCAACTGCACTGCTCTTAGATTTAGATTTTCTCTTAGCCACACTCCTCATCGTAAAGGATTGGCAAATTGATACCGCCTAGGCGCGCCGTCCTTAAACTTCGATAACAACAGGGACAATCATCGGCTTTCGACGATGCTCTCCCCCAACCCAACCGCCAACTGTTTTGCGCACAATCTGCGAAAGCTGGTGTGTTCCATTGTTTCCATCGGCAACTGCAGTTGCTAAAGCTTTTTCAATCTTTAATTTCACATCATCAAATAGCGCCATATCTTCATTAAAGCCACGTGCATGAATATCGGGACCAGCAACGATTTTTCCACTCTGTGAATCAATCACAACAATGACTGATATAAATCCTTCTTCTCCTAAGATACGACGATCTTTAAGTGATGCTTCGGTGATATCACCGATGCTTTGACCATCAACGTAAACAAAGCCACAAGGAACTGAACCAACAACTTGTGCTTCATGATCTACTAAATCAACCACGACGCCATTTTCAATAATAAGTGCATTGCCACGTGGTAACCCTGCTTGAATAGCCAGCTCAGCATTTGCCTTCATATGACGCCATTCACCGTGAATTGGCATTACATATCGAGGCTTAACAATGTTGTAGCAGTACAAGAGTTCACCTGCCGCTGCATGTCCAGACACATGAACCATGGCATTTGCCTTGTGAACCACTTTTGCACCAAATCGAGTGAGTTCATTAATAACTCTAAATACAGAATTCTCATTTCCAGGAATCAATGATGACGCAAGAATTACTGTGTCACCTTCGCCCACGCGAATTTGATGATCTCCATTTGCCATTCGAGAAAGTGCGGCCATTGGTTCGCCCTGTGAACCAGTACAGATT
>CAIJYZ010000029.1 GCA_903825015.1 uncultured Actinomycetes bacterium | reverse complement strand
TAGTTGTTAATGCCGATGAATCAGAGCCAGGAACATGTAAGGACATGCCATTGCTTATGGCAAACCCACACGTTCTCGTAGAGGGCTGCATCATCGCTTGCCACGCCATTCGTGCAAAGCATGCATTTATTTATATTCGCGGTGAAGTTACACATGTTGCACGTCGTCTTAACCAGGCAATTGAAGATGCTTACAAAGCTGGCTTACTTGGAAATGGAATCGATGTTGTTCTTCACATTGGTGCCGGTGCATATATCTGCGGTGAAGAAACAGCCTTGCTTGATTCACTTGAAGGTTTCCGCGGCCAACCACGTTTGCGCCCACCATTTCCGGCTATTGCAGGCCTTTATGCCCGCCCTACCGTTGTAAATAACGTCGAATCAATCTCTGCAGTTCCAGCGATTATTAACAACGGTGCCGAGTGGTACCAAAGCATGGGAACCGAGAAGAGCAAAGGCGCGACGCTTTATTCGCTCTCGGGCCATGTAAATAACCCTGGACAGTTTGAAGCACCACTTGGAATCACTTTGCGCGAAATCCTTGAACTATCAGGTGGAGTTCGTACTGGGCACACTTTGAAGTTCTGGACACCTGGTGGCTCATCAACTCCAATCTTTACGGCTGACCATTTAGATGTCCCATTGGATTACGAGGGCGTAGCCGCAGCTGGTTCGATGCTGGGAACAAAAGCTTTACAGATCTTTGATGAAACTACATGTGTAGTCCGCGCAGTATTGCGATGGACCGAGTTTTATAAGCATGAATCATGTGGAAAGTGCACACCATGTCGTGAAGGCACGTGGTGGTTAGTACAGCTTTTGCGCGACTTAGAAGCAGGCAAGGGCACTGAAGCAGATCTTGCGAAGTTGCTCGATCTTTGCGACAACATTATGGGCCGTTCTTTCTGCGCTCTTGGTGATGGTGCAACTAGCTCAATCACATCTTCAATTAAATATTTCCGTGACGAATACATCGCACACATTACAAATGCAGGTTGTCCATTTGATCCAGTTGCATCAACTCTTTTCGCAGGGGCAGGTGCTTAAATGACAACTGAAGTTGTAGACATGATCACCGTCGTAGTCGATGGTTTCGAAGTAACTGTTCCAAAGGGAACTCTTGTTATTCGCGCAGCAGAAAAACTTGGAATTCAAATCCCGCGTTTCTGCGACCACCCGCTTCTAGATCCAGTTGGTGCATGCCGCCAGTGTTTGGTTGATATTGAAATCAATGGTCGTGCATTTCCAAAGCCACAAGCTTCATGCACAATTCCCGTCGAACCAGGAATGATTGTAAAAACTCAACTCACTTCACAGGTGGCCGAAAAGGCACAACGTGGAGTGATGGAGCTTTTGCTCATCAACCACCCACTTGATTGCCCAGTGTGTGACAAGGGTGGCGAGTGCCCATTGCAAAACCAGGCAATGAGTAACGGCCAAGGCGAAAGCCGTTTTGAAGGCGTAAAGCGCAGATTTCAAAAACCAATCAATATCTCTTCACAAGTTTTGCTAGATCGCGAGCGTTGTGTCTTGTGTGCACGCTGCACACGTTTCTCTGCACAGATCGCATCAGATCCATTTATTACTTTGAACGAACGTGGCGCACTGCAGCAAGTTGGCATCTACGAAAACAAACCATTCGAATCCTATTTCTCAGGCAACGTAGTTCAGATCTGTCCTGTAGGTGCCTTAACTGGTGCTTCTTATCGTTTCCGCGCCCGCCCATTTGATTTAGTTTCAACAACATCTGCTTGCGAACACTGTGCATCAGGTTGCGATATGCGTACCGACGTACGTCGTGGAAAAACTCTTCGTCGCCTTGCCGGTGATGATGCAAGCGTTAACGAAGAGTGGAACTGCGACAAGGGACGTTGGGCATTTAAATATGTAACTTCACTTGATCGCCTAACTACACCACTAGTTCGTAACTCATCAGGTGAATTAGTTGCAGCATCATGGCCAGAAGCTTTGGCCGCTGCAGCAAAGGGATTAAAGGCAGCAAAAGCTGCAGTACTTGTTGGCGGCCGTGCAACGCATGAAGATGCATATGGTTATAGCAAATTTGCCCGTGTTGCACTTGGCACAAACGATATTGATTTCCGTTCACGTCTTTCATCAGATGAAGAGCGAGAATTTCTTGCAGCGCATGTAGCTGGTTCATCTACAACGTACACAGATATCGATCGTGCAGATCAGGTTCTACTAGTTGGCTTTGAGCCAGAAGAAGAATCACCAATTGTTTTCTTGCGTTTAAATAAGCAAGTTCGAAAGCGCGCCCTAAAGGTCACGGCAATCGCAACCAAGCTTTCAATCGGAGTTGAAAAGCTCAAGGGCGAATTCGTAAAGGTGGCTCCTGGACAAGAAAGTGCAGCGATTGCCGCCCAATCTTTAACGGCGAAATCAGTAATTTTGGTTGGAGAACGTGCCGCTGAAAGCGCTGGCGTACTTAGCGCTGTGGCTGCATTGGCGGACTCAAGTAGCGCCAAGATCGCATGGATTCCACGTCGTGCGGGTGAACGCGGTGCACTTGAAGCTGGCGCAATCGGCAATCTTTTGCCGGGTGGACGTCCAGTAACAGATGCCGCAGCACGTGTAGATATCGCAGCTGTGTGGAATACAGATTCACTTCCAAGTGAAATCGGCAAAAGTACACAAGAGATTTATGCGGCAGTTAACGCCGGTGAAATCGGTGCACTCCTAGTTGGTGGAGTTGATCCACTTGATGGCGACAATAGCCAGGCAGCGTTAGCGGCACTAGAAAAGGCATTTGTTGTCTCACTAGAAATCGCAACTAGCGCAGTAACGCAGCGAGCAGATGTTGTTTTGCCAGTTGCCGCAATAACTGAAAAGAGCGGATCGTTCCTTAACTGGGAAGGTCGTGCACGTTCATTTGATGCAGCAGTTCACGATTCACTTAACCGCAGTGATCTTCGCATTCTTTCAATGATCGCCGAAGAAATGGGATCTACAGTAAATCTTGCAACTGTTACTTCTGCGATTAAAGAGATTGCATCCCTTGGTAAGTGGGAAGGCGCACGTGCATCACTCACTAAAGTTGCTGCAGCTTCTCAAAGCGCTGTAAATGGGGATCAATTTATTCTCACATCATGGCGTCGTTTGCTTGATCTTGGAACTTTGCAACAGGGCGAAGAAAACCTTGCAGGCACTGCTCGTAAAACCGTTGCTGTTATCTCACCAAAGCGCGCCGAAGCAATGGGCGTTGTCGATGGAGATCAACTAAAGATTTCAACTTCACTGGGCTCAGTAACTCTGAGCGCACTTGTTGAAGATATTCATGATGATGCGATTTGGGCTCCACGTAATTCACGCGGTTCTCAGTTACTTGTAAATCTAGGCGTTGCACATGGCGCAGTAGTTACGGTGGTGAAGGCATGACAACAGCAGAGCTCATAGGCGCAGATTCCGGCGCAATCATTGCAATAAAGGCGTTATTAGTCTTTATATTCTGCGTAGTTTTAACGTTGATGTCAGTGTGGGGCGAACGACGTCTAGTTGGCCGCATGCAGGAACGTCCAGGCCCTAACCGTGTTGGTCCATTTGGTTTGATCCAGGCTCTTGCTGATGGTGTGAAGTTGGCACTAAAAGAAGATTTAATTCCTGCGGCTGCCGACAAAATTGTTTTTGTTTTGGCGCCAATCATTAGCGCAACAACATGTTTTATGTCATTTGCCGTTATTCCAATCACCGGCAAGGTCTCACTTTTTGGTCATACAACTGCGATGCAGTTAACTGATCTTCCAGTTGGTGTTCTTTATGTATTAGCAATTGCCTCAGTTGGCGTTTATGGAATCGTTCTAGCTGGCTGGTCTTCAGGTTCTACATACCCACTTCTTGGCGGATTGCGTTCTAGCGCACAAGTAATTTCTTATGAAGTTGCAATGGGACTTTCATTAGTGGCTGTCTTTATTTACGCAGGCTCAATGTCAACTTCTGACATTGTTGCTGCGCAATCAACTGCTTGGTACGGCGTTGTGCTGTTTCCTTCTTTTGCAATTTATGCAATCTCAATGGTTGGTGAAACTAACCGAGCACCATTTGACTTAGCTGAAGCCGAAGGCGAACTCGTCGGTGGATTCCACACCGAATACTCATCACTTAAATTCGCACTCTTCTTCTTGGCTGAGTACGTCAACATCATTGCAGTTTCTGCATTAGCAACGACCTTATTCCTTGGTGGATATCACGCATTGCCTGGTCTCGGGTTCACCGAATCATGGCTTGGGGGTTGGTTCACCGCGCTTTGGTTCTTCTCAAAGGTATTGGTTTTCTTCTTTGTCTTTGTTTGGCTACGCGGCACCTTGCCACGTCTTCGGTATGACCAGTTCATGCAATTTGGCTGGAAGATTTTGATTCCAATCTCAATTCTCTGGATATTGGTTGTAGCAACACTTCGCACACTTTCACTTCAAGGTGCTCCACGTGTTCTTGTAGTTGGTTTCGCAAGCTCTGTGGTTCTTCTCGTTATGGCCGTCAATCTTGGCTTTGATAAAGCTAAGAAAAAGAAGTTCGAATCCTTAGAAGTTGAAGTATCAGAGCCATCTTTTGCTGTTCCAACTATTCCAATAAATGTTTCAAGCATCAATGTTTCACATTCCGGTAAGGGAGGCGATCATGTCTGAGCAACTCGAACCGCTAAAGAAAAAAGAGATATCAGTTAATGATGTCCCTTTCGTTCAGATGGAGACTGGTGAATCTGTTGGATTATTCGGACACCTCAAAGGTTTCTGGGTTCCATTTTCAAAGATATTTAAGAAGACGCTTACTGTCGAATATCCAGAAGTTAAGGCTCCTACGCAAGAGCGTTTTCATGGTCGCCACCAACTTAATCGCCACCCTGATGGCTTAGAAAAATGCATTGGTTGCGAACTCTGTGCATGGGCATGTCCAGCAGATGCGATCTATGTTGAAGGTGCGAATAACACTAAAGACAATCAGATGTCTCCAGGAGAGCGCTACGGCAAGGTTTATCAAATTAACTATCTTCGCTGTGTTTTCTGCGGACTATGTATCGAAGCCTGCCCAACACGTGCGTTGACGATGACTAATGAGTATGAACTTGCTGATGATTCACGCACCAAATTGATCTTTGAAAAAGAAGATCTGCTGGCTCCGCTTCGTCAGGGAATGTTGATGCCTCCGCATCCAATGTATCCAGATATGGATGACAGCAACTATTACAAGGGTGATGTGAAGGAAGCACACCCATCTCAGGATGTGAAGTAAATGGTTGATCTAGCTCTTGCAGTCGGACAGACTCAAACCCCCGAAGCAGTTATGTTTTGGATTCTGGCACCACTAACTGTTGCTGCAGCACTTGGCATGTTGCTCGTTAAGAAAGCAGTTCACTCTGCAATCTTGATGGCATCTGTGATGATCAACTTAGCTTTCTTCTACATCGCTCAAGACGCGCTTTTCCTTGGAATTGTTCAGATCGTTGTTTATACCGGCGCGGTCATGATGCTTTTCCTCTTTATTCTTATGCTGGTTGGTGTTGATTCCTCTGATTCGCTCACCGAAACAATCACTGGCCTTCGACCAATTGCAATTACTGCAGCCGTTGGTTTCGGTGGATTAATGGTTTCACTCCTTGGCCGCGCAACATTAGGTCGAGGAGCCGTTGGATTAGAATCGGCAAATTCAAATGGAAACGTTAAAGGTTTAGCCAAACTTCTATTTTCAACTTATGTGTGGCCTTTTGAAGTTGTATCTGCACTTTTGATTACGGCAGCCCTTGGCGCAATGGTTCTTGCCCATCATCAACGTATTCAGACCCGGCCAACTCAGCGCCAACTTTCTACGCAGCGATTCCGCGGTAAATCACTTGCTAATGCTGCAGGCCTTCCTGGCCCAGGTGTTTTTGCTCGACATAACGCGGTCGATGTTCCTGCACTTTTGCCTGATGGAACTCCAGCACAGAATTCAATTAACGCAACATTGGAAGCCCGTGGTGACATGTTGAATTCAGGTGTCTTTGAACTTGGCAAAGTTGATACCAGCGCGGGAGAGGAGAAGTAAATGGATGCAGCTAATTATCTCTACCTGGCAGCCCTTCTTTTCACTATCGGCGCAGTAGGTGTTGTTGTGCGGCGCAATGCGATCGTAGTTTTCATGTGCATCGAACTGATGCTTAACGCAGCAAATTTAGCGTTTGTAACTTTCTCCAGAATTAACGGTGACCTCAATGGTCAAGTTGTTGCCTTCTTTACGATGGTGGTAGCTGCTTGCGAAGTTGTTGTTGGCCTGGCAATTATCGTGACGATTTATCGTTCACGCCGATCAGCATCAGTTGATGATGCTAGTTTGTTGAAGCGATAATCATGACGACCTCTAATAGCCTCGTTTACTTAATCGCACTTCCATTATTGGGTGCAACGATTTTGCTGCTTGCTGGTCGTCGCGCCGATAAGTGGGGACACATCCTTGGAACTTTAATGTCGGCTTCTGCATTTGCAGTTGGTCTGTATCAACTTTCACAGATGCTCGGCCGTTCAAATGAAGCCCGTCCAGTAACTCAAAAACTCTTTGAGTGGATCTCGGTCGGAACATTTAACGTTGATGCAGGTCTGCTTCTAGATCAGCTATCAATCTGCTTCGTTCTGCTAATTACTGGCGTCGGAACTCTGATTCATATCTACTCAATTTCTTACATGTCACATGATCATGATCGCCGACGTTTTTTTGCATACCTCAACCTCTTTATTGCAGCGATGCTCCTATTGGTTCTGGGCAATAGTTATCTCAACCTCTATGTTGGTTGGGAAGGCGTAGGTCTTGCTTCCTATCTATTGATTGGCTTCTGGAATCAAAAGCCTGCATATGCAACGGCTTCAAAGAAGGCCTTCGTGATGAACCGTATTGGTGACATGGGACTTTCATTTGCAATCATGATCGCTTTTGCAACACTTGGGACAGTTTCATTTGAAGGAATCAAGGCAGCATCAGGCACTGCATCAACTGCAGCGCTAACTGCAATTGGAATCATGCTGCTTGTCGCAGCTACTGGTAAATCAGCTCAATTCCCATTGCAGGCATGGCTTGGCGATGCAATGGCAGGTCCAACTCCTGTGTCAGCGTTAATTCACGCTGCGACAATGGTTACTGCTGGTGTCTACTTAATTACTCGCTCAAACTTTATCTTTGATGCCGCACCAACTGCTCAGCTACTTGTTGTCATCGTTGGCGCAATTACTTTGTTATTCGGTGCCCTTATCGGTACGGCAAAAGATGACATCAAGAAGGCATTGGCAGCTTCAACAATGTCGCAAATTGGTTACATGATTCTTGGTGCAGGTCTTGGCCCAGTTGGATACGCATTTGCGATCATGCACTTATTAACACATGGTTTCTTTAAAGCAGGAATGTTCCTTGGCGCAGGTTCGGTAATGCATGGAATGAACGATGAAGTAAATATGCGCAAATATGGCGCGCTTCGAAAGTTCATGCCAATTACCTTTGCAACCTTTGGTCTTGGCTATTTAGCAATTCTTGGTGTTCCACCATTTGCAGGTTTCTATTCAAAAGACATGATTATCGAAACTGCATTTAACTCCGGTGGCTCTAAGGGAATTATCTTGGGTACAGTCACATTGCTAGGAGCAGGAATCACGGCTTTCTATATGACTCGCGTAATGATTCTTACTTTTACTGGTAAAGCACGATGGGATGAAGAAGCTCATCCTCACGAATCCCCACTACTAATGTGGCTGCCAATGGTAGTTCTTGCGGTTGGTTCTGTTTCATCTGGATTCTTACTTAGCCGCGGTGATGCTCTTGTTAACTGGTTATCACCGCTCTTTGCTGAACACGGCGAACATTCTGAATTGATGAAACCAATCGTCGTATCAGGACTGGCCTTGGCAATGGTTGCAATCGGAGTCGCAATCGCATTCTTGAAGTATTCACGTCAAGAAGTTGCAGCAGTTGCACCAGAAGATGTATCGGTATTTACAAAGATTGCACGTCAAGATTTAATGCAAGATCGCTTCAACGAAGCGGTCTTTATGCGCACCGGTCAGCAGTTAACGCAAGTTTTGGTTAAGACCGATGAAGCGGTTATTGATGGCGCAGTTCGAGGCGTTGGTCGACTAGCTCTTGGTTCTGGCTCGATTTTGCGAGGCATGCAAACCGGCTTTGTACGTAGTTATGCAGCGCTAATCCTTATCGGGGCGGCCTTATTGATTGCAGCGATTTGGGTGGTGGTTCAATAATGAATTCATTAACGTTGTTGATGTTGTTGCCGATTATTGGATCAATTGCAGTAGCGGCTACTCCAAAGGCTAATGAAACTCTAACAAAACAAGTAGCGCTGGCAACAACTGTGGTCGTAGCGGTTGCAACTATTGCGATGGCTGTTAACTTCGAGCGCGATAACGTTGATCTCCAATTTGTTGAAAAGTATTCATGGATACCCTCATTTGGAATCAACTTTGCCCTTGGTATCGACGGCATGGCACTCGTATTAATTTTGATGTCAACTGTCTTAGCGCCAATCGTGGTTTTAGCTGGCTGGAACGAAGCCCACGGTGGTCGCTGGTCGGTTAAGGTTTTTTACGTTCTTATTCTTGTTCTTGAAACAATGATGATCGGTGTTTTTGCTGCAACTGATGTTTTCTTGTTCTACGTAATCTTTGAAGCAATGCTGATTCCGGTTTACTTCCTTATTGGTGGTTATGGAACGGGTCAGCGTTCAGCCGCCGCAGTAAAGTTCTTGATTTACAGCCTCTTCGGTGGTTTGTTGATGTTGGCTTCAATCATTGCTCTGCACGTAATGTCAGGCAATCAAGGCGGGCATACTTTTGATCTTGCAGCTCTTTCACAACTTCAAATGAGTTCAACGACTCAGAACTTTTTATTCTTAGGGTTCTTCATCGCCTTTGCAATCAAAGCTCCACTGTGGCCGCTACACACATGGCTGCCAGATGCTGCTGAATCTGCAACTCCTGGAACTTCAGTTTTATTGCTTGGCGTTCTAGATAAAGTTGGAACCTTTGGAATGATTCGTTACTGCTTAACTTTGTTCCCAGATGCAAGCAAAACTTTCACTCCAATGATTTTGGTTTTAGCGGTGATTTCAATTGTCTACGGTGCATTCCTTGCAATTGGCCAGCGCGACTTAAAGCGCCTAATTGCATTTACATCTATTTCTCACTTTGGCTTTATCACCATGGGAATCTTCGCAATGACCTCACAAGGCCACAGCGGAGCGGTTTTATACATGTTTAACCATGGTTTCTCAACGGCAGCATTGTTCTTGGTTGGTGGCTGGATGATTTCTCGTCGCGGATCTTCAACGATTGCGGACTTTGGTGGATTGCAACGAGTCACCCCAGTGATGGCATGGTCATTCTTCTTAGCAGGAATGTCATCACTTGCATTGCCGGGTATGTCTAGCTTCGTCAGCGAATTCCTTGTTCTTGTTGGAACATTTACACGTTATCCAGTGCATGCAGTAATAGCAACCTTTGGAATCGTATTAGCTGCTTTGTACATTTTGATTCCAGTACAAAAAGCATTGCATGGTCCTACAACTCCGGGCAATGAAAACTTAAGTGATCTAAACCTTCGCGAAAAGATTGCTATTGCTCCAGTTATTGCAATTATTATTGCGCTTGGTTTTTATCCAGCGCCGCTACTTAAGGTCATTAACCCAGCATCTGCACACGTCATTGCTCAAATGGGCTTTACAGATCCAGCTCCAACGAATGGTGATAAATAATGGAATTCGTAGCCCCAGTCCTTAATTACACTCTTCTTTCACCGATGCTGATTTTGCTCGGTGGCGCGCTCATTGGTGTGCTCGTTGAAGCATTTGTTTCTAAAGCACTTCGTCCAATTACACAATTAAGCATCACCCTTGGTTCACTGGTTCTAGCTCTGGTTCAGGTTTGGCGAATTCGCAACGAACAATCGATGACTGCAGCTATGGGATCAGTAATCATCGATGGTCCTGCAGTTTTGATGCAAGCCTCAATCATTATTATTTCAATAATCTCTGTTTTCCTTATTGCAGATACTGAGCATTTCACAGCCCTTGCAGCAGCTCTTCCAGGATCTGACGAAGAACGCCATGCACTACAAACTGGCAATCAAGTAACCGAGGTTTACCCACTTACTCTCTTTGCTGTTGCTGGAATGCTTTTGTTCCCAATCTCAAGTGATCTAATTACATTATTTGTAGCACTTGAAATGCTTTCATTACCTTTGTATTTGATGGCCGGACTTTCACGCCGCCGCCGCTTGGCCTCCCAGGAAGCTGCGCTTAAATACTTCCTTCTAGGTGCGTTTTCATCGGCATTCTTCTTATTTGGCGCTGCTTTTCTCTATGGCTATTCATCATCAATTACTTTCGCTGGAATCCGCAACGCGGTAGTTGGTGGCGCAGGAAACGACGTCTTTTTACTTATCGGAATCGCATTTCTTTCTGTCGGTCTGTT
The DNA here is from genome assembly GCA_903825015.1 of uncultured Actinomycetes bacterium. Lineage (GTDB taxonomy): Bacteria > Actinomycetota > Actinomycetes > Nanopelagicales > Nanopelagicaceae > Planktophila. The sequence continues at coordinate 3,146 of CAIJYZ010000029.1, read as the reverse complement.
ATTTAAAGTGGGCGCATTTCCATTCCATGCTTGGTCACCCGATGTTTACCAGGGCGCACCAACGCCAGTGACTGCATTTATGGCAGCGGCTACCAAGGTTGCAGCCTTTGGCGCGATGCTACGTATTTTTTACACATCATTTGCTAATGCACAATGGTCATGGTCTCCAATGCTTGTTGTCATTGCAATCGTGACAATGCTCTTTGGATCATTAGTTGCTATCGCACAGCGCGATGTAAAGCGCATGTTGGCTTATTCATCTATCGCACATGCGGGCTTCTTGCTTTCAGGTGTCATTGCATTAAACAAGGCAGGTCTTGAAGCTTCAATCTTTTACTTGTTCGCATATGGTGTTGCTACCGTTGGTGGTTTTGCGATCGTGACATTAGTTCGAGATTCAGCTGGTGAAGTTACCGACCTTAACCGTTGGAAAGGCTTAGGAAAGCGCTCACCTTGGGTAGCCACAGCTTTCGCTATCTTCCTACTTTCATTTGCAGGTATTCCACTAACGAGTGGATTCATCGGAAAGTTTGCAATCTTCTCTGCTGCTTATGAAAATGGTGCAACCTCAGTTGTAATTGCTGGTGTTCTTTCAAGTGCAATCGCCGCGTTCTTCTACATCCGAGTTATCGTCTTAATGTTCTTCACAGATCCAGTTGAAGATGGAACTAGTGTAGAAATTCCTTCAGGACTTACCTCAATTGCTGTGATCTTCTCATTGGTTATAACAATTGCTTTGGGTGTATTCCCGGCTCCAGTTCTAAACTTCATCTCAGATCTCGCTACATTTATTCGCTGATGTCATCTTTTGGCATTCCAAACGTTGCGCCTGCACTAGAGGCCGTTCTAATCGGGCAAATGGCCCAGGTAGAGAGCTTGCTTCGTAGCCACACTCATAGTGAATATCCATTTGTTGACGAGACGGCTCACCACTTAGTTGCCGCCGGTGGCAAGCGTTTACGCCCGCTTTTAACCCTTCTTACCGCTCAATATGGGGATCCAACAGGCCAAGGGGTTATCGCCGCCGCAGTGGCATGCGAAATCACCCACCTTGCAACGCTCTATCACGATGATGTTATGGATGAAGCTCCACTTCGTCGTGGAGTTGAGAGCGCGAATATGCGTTGGGGAAACACAATCGCAATTTTGACCGGAGACTTTCTATTTGCAAAATCATCTGATCTATTGGCAGATCTTGGTCCAGAAGCGGTTCGTTTACAGGCACGAACATTTGAACGTTTAGTAATTGGCCAGATCATGGAAACTCAAGGTCCAAATCCTGGACAAGATCCACTCGAACATTACTTGCGAGTTGTCGCAGATAAGACCGGCTCATTAATCGCAGCCAGTGCGCGTTATGGCGGAATGGTTTCGGGTGCACCTGCAGCAATTACTGACACCGTTACAGTCTTTGGCGAAAAGATTGGTGTAGCTTTTCAATTAGCTGATGATGTAATTGACATTGCTAGCGAATCAAATCAATCAGGCAAAACTCCAGGAACAGATTTACGTGAAGGTGTGCCAACTCTGGTCACACTCAATGTTATGAAATCTACTGATCCATCAGATCGCGAACTGCAACAACTCCTAGCATCCCCAATTGAAGATGAAACAACCGTGCAGCAAGTATTGGTTGCACTTCGCAATCACAAAGCTCTCGATGAGTCTCGCGAACAACTCAATCAGATCGCCAAAGAAGCTCGCGGCGCACTTGGCCCATTGCCTGTTTGTGACGCAACTGGTGCATTAATGTCGCTATGCGACGCTGTTATCGACCGTTCGGCTTGATCGCACTAAATCTGTTCCTAGAGTAATTAACGCCACCCAAATAACTAAGAAACCTACCCAACGCGCCGTTGGCATATCTTCATGACGTACCCAGACTCCGATTGAAAACTGAAGAGTCGGCGTTATGTACTGCAACAAACCAATTGTTGTAAAGGGTAGGCGAGTGGTTGAACCATTAAATAAGAGCAGCGGAATTGCTGTAATTGCACCCGCGCTAATTAAAAGGATAGTTAAGCCAGGGCTGCTACCAAATTGGCCAGTGCCTTGATTACCTAAATAAAGCAGGTATCCAGCGTAAGGAATGAAGGCAATTCCAGTCTCAATAGCTAAACCTTCAAGGGCTCCAAGACCAAGTTGCTTCTTAATAAGGCCGTAGCTGCCCCACGAGATAGCTAGCGCTAGGGCCACCCAAGGAAGGCGACCGTAATCGATGGTTAAAATTAAAACACCAAGCGTTGCGATTCCAACTGCCGCCCATTGCATTCTTCGCATTTTTTCTTTAAGAAGAATTACACCAAAGGCGATGATGATAAGTGGATTTATGTAATACCCAAGTGAGGCTTCGACAACATGGCCATTATTGGTTGCCCAGATATAGACCAACCAGTTAATAGAAATTAACGCAGATGCAGCAAATAACTTAATCGCAACGCCAGGACGTTTTAAAGTCGCTAAGGTTGATTTGAGTGCTTTAGTAATTGCAAGAAAAATAATGCAGAAAACTAAAGTCCAAACCGCACGGTGCGAAACAATTTCAAGTGCACCCGATGGCTCAAGCAGTGGCCAGTAAAGGGGGAATAGTCCCCAAAGTCCGTAAGCGCTAAAGCCAAAGACAAGGCCTAACTTGTTTTTACTCAATTATCTAAAGTTCGTAAATTGAACAGCGAAATCCCAGCCGCCCTCTTTAATCATGGCCATCGTGTCCTGCAAATCATCACGGCTCTTAGATGTCACGCGAAGTTCATCGCCTTGAATCTGAGTCTTTACTGACTTTGGGCCCTCATCACGAACTAGCTTTGCAATCTTCTTTGCATTCTCAGTTGAAATGCCTTCTTTTAGTGGTGCTGCAATTTTGTAAATCTTTCCGCTCAACTGTGGGGCTCCAGCATCTAAATGCTTAAGTGAAACTCCGCGCTTGATCATCTTGTCTTTAACAACATCAAGGGCGGCCTTTGCACGCTCTTCTGTGTCGGCTTCGATCAAAATCTTTTCACCTTCGAGTTCAATTTTTGAGCCGGTGTTTTTGAAGTCAAAGCGAGTGTCAATCTCTCGAATCGCCTGGTTAATTGCGTTATCGAGCTCCATGCGGTCGATTTTGGATGTTACGTCAAAACTTGCATCTGCTGCCACGGTCGAAC
>CAIJYZ010000028.1 GCA_903825015.1 uncultured Actinomycetes bacterium | reverse complement strand
GTTTTATATCCGATGTCGACAAGAACTTCTTCGCGTCCTACCTGGACGATTGTTCCTGTTACTAGATCTCCGTCATTGAAATTTCTGATTGTGCCTTCGATTGCTGCTAGAAAGTCGGCAGCTGATCCGATGTCATTTACTGCAATTACTGGTGCTGTAGTCAAGTTGCTCCGTAGGGATAGATGAGTAGTAGTTCCCGCTATTGCGGCTGAAGGGCAAGGGTACGGTTTGCGCCGTAGTTAGGGCAAATCCAAGCGCGAAAATCCACTGGGTGGATAGACTGATAATCGCTATGAAACGATACAAAGAGCTATTTGCGCTACCTAATGTGGTTATCTTGGGAATTAGCGCTTTTCCGGCACGCCTTGCTTACTCCATGATCGGCTTGGCAATTTTTTTTAAGACCCAACAATCAACGGGCTCAGTTGCAGCTGCTGGATTAGCTATCGGATTGAACTCACTGGCTGGATCTTTGACTGCAGGGGTAAGAGGCTCAGTTATGGATCGCTGGGGACAAAAATGGCCGCTGCGTATCTTGGTTCCTTCTTATGCGGCTTTAATTCTTGCTCTGAGCAGTATGCACACGAAAGAATCGATTCTAGTTACAGCCTTTCTTCTCGGTGCAACGGCTCCACCCATTAACTTGTCAGTACGCCCTCTTTGGAAAGATATTGTTCCCGAAGATTATTTGAGAACAGCATACGCACTTGATTCGTCAATGATGAGTTTTACTTCGGTTATTGGACCAATTGTTATTACAACTCTTGCACTTTCATCCCATCCAGCACTTGGTCTTGGAGTTACATCGGCATTGATGCTCATTGGTGGAACTGCATTAGCACTCACATCTGTATCTAGAAACTGGATTCCTGAAAAGAAAGCTAAAGGCCAACAAAAACTCTGGCGAGATCGTGCAATTCAAATTCTTATGTTTGAAGGATGCTTTATCGGATTTGGATGGGGCGTATTTGATGTAGCGGTCCCAGCTCTTGCAACGCAAGAAGGTGTGGCACACCGTGTAGCTTGGATATTTGCGGCTTTTGGAATCGCAAATGTAATTGGCGGCCTATTAGGTGGACTGGTTTCCAAAAAAATGGCACCGCGCTCTGCCCTGCTGCGCGCATATCTGTTATGGGTTATCGCATGCATCCCAATTGTATTTACTAATCCAGATTGGACCATGGCCGTGGTCGGCGCTGGAATCGGTTTTATAGGCGGAGCTGTGCAAGTCTTTTACTTTGAAGTTCTTGAAGCTGTGCGTCCACAAGGTTCCCAAACATCTTCCCTTGGTTGGATCTGGAGCGTTGAAGGTTCTTTCATGGCTCTTGGCGCTGCAGTTGGAGGATTTGTCTCCGAACATTATTCACCTCGTGCAGGCTTAGCCCTTACTCCAATCATGCTGGCCATTGGATTAACAATCTTTACAATTGGTAAGGGACGATTAGCGGCAGCAAATGATGTTCCAACCGAGGCAGAAGATCTTGCCGCAATCAAAGATATTTCTAATGAAGTTAAGTGATCAGTGCGCCGCTTCATGCCAAGTCAGACCAAGTCCTGCATTCACATCTAGTGGTGCTTTAAGCGGATAAGCGACGCCCATCTCACGTTTTACTAATGCTGTAATTCTTTCTTCTTCACCCTTTACAACTTCAACAATTAACTCATCATGAATTTGCAGAAGTAATCTTGAGGCAAGTTTTTCTTTCTCAATCGCCGCTTGTACTTTAAGCATCGCCAACTTAATAATGTCTGCTGCCGATCCTTGAATAGGCGCATTGAGCGCCATGCGTTCTGCAACTTCGCGGCGCTGACGATTGTCGTGCATTAAATCAGGCAGATATCTGCGCCGTCCCATGATTGTTTCGGTATAGCCAACTTTGCGTGCATCCTCGACTACAACTTTCAAGTAATCGCGAATTCCGCCAAAGCGCTCAAAATACTTGTCCATCAAATCCTGTGCTGCCGGTGGAGAAATATCTAACTGAGCGGACAAACCATAAGAGGACAGGCCGTATGCGAGTCCATATGACATAGCCTTAATCTGTCTGCGCATCTCTGGATCTACTTCGTTTGGTGCCACGCCAAATATTTGGCCCGCAACAGTTGCATGCAAATCTTCACCTGATTCAAAGGCCTTTAAGAGTTTCTCGTCATGTGAAAGATGGGCCATGATGCGCATCTCGATCTGGCTGTAATCAGCGGTTAACAAGCCCACATAACCTTTACCCGCTACAAAGCAGTTACGAATTGTGCGTCCCTCTTCGGTGCGCACTGGGATGTTTTGCAAGTTAGGACCTGTAGATGAAAGTCGTCCAGTTGCAGCAACAGTCTGTTGGAAATGTGTATGGATTCGACCATCTTTTGCAATCTCTGCAATTAAGCCTTCAACTGTGCTGCCCAGTTTCTTGGTTTCACGGATACGAAGCAGTGAAGTTAGAACAGGATGCCCGCTCTTTTGATGCAACCAATCAAGGCTTTCGGCATCGGTGGTGTAACCAGTTTTAATCTTCTTAGTCTTTGGCAAGTTGAGTTCGTCAAATAAAACAACTTGCAACTGTTTAGGAGATGCAACGTTAAATTCGTGACCCACTGAATCATGCGCAGCTTTAGTCTCGCGGCTTACTTCGCCTTCAAAGAACTGAGCAAGTTTTTCTAGCTCTTTACGATCAACAGCGATTCCGATCGACTCCATCTTGGCAAGAAGGGCTGCTACGGGAAGCTCCATATCTACAAAGAGATTCCAGAGATTGCGTTCATTGAGTTCGCGAGTCAGTGATTCTCGAAGTGTGAAGAGCACCCTGGCACTAGTTAGCAGCTCTTGCTCCGGTGATGAGAAGTTTATGGCGCTGCTATCTCCCCAACGTTCTTGCAAATCTTTCAACTCTTGAGCACGCACGCCGGGGTTAACAAGATATGCCGCCAGTGAAGTATCAAACTCAATACCGACTAAGCCATTGGTTCGAGATAAGGATTTAGCGTCATGTGCGATTTTTGGAATAGATGTATCAAAGGCCCAATCCCCCATTGTTGAAGAATGAACAAGAAATACTTCCTCTTTAGAAAATGCAACAGCATATCGATGCAATTTCTCTTCTTCTAAAGAATAAGCGATAGCGATTGCTGATTTATGGTTGGCAATTTTGGTATCGAGTTCGGCAGGAGTTAAAACGCCTTCAGTCATCTCGTCGGCGAAGAGTTGAAACTCTGGCTGCGCAATTTTTGACGTACCTTTGATAAGAATTGGTTTCATGCGATCTTTGAGCGTCTTGAACTCCAGGCGATCAAATAGCGGATTCGTGTGGTTTTCATCAACGCCAACCCATGAAAGCGCATCGATACTTAAATCAAGTGGGACTTCGGCAACTAGCTGAGTAAGTTCGCGGTTTCTGATGACGTTATCGATTGAGTCACGTAGAGATTGACCTACTTTTCCACCGACTTTATCTACATTCGACAAAAGCTCTTTGAGCGAACCATATTCAACGATCCATTTTGCGGCAGTCTTTTCACCAACGCCTGGAATCGAAGGAAGGTTGTCGCTGGGATCTCCACGCAAGGCTGCAAAATCTGGATACTGGGTTGGAGACATTCCATATTTTTCTTGCACTGCCTCAGGTGTCATGCGTGCTAAATCGCTAACCCCACGCTTTGGGTAAAGCACCGTTGTCTTTTCATTCACTAATTGAAATGAATCACGATCCCCCGTACAGATGAGAACTTCGGCGCCTTCCTTTTCGGCCCGTTTAGCAATGGTCGCTAAAATATCGTCGGCCTCAAAACCTTCAACTTCAAACTGGGCGATACCAAAGGCTGTTACGAGTTCATGAAGGTAAGACATTTGAGAGCGAAATTCATCAGGGGTCTTTGCGCGATTAGCTTTATATTCTGGAAAGATTTCAGATCGAAAAGTTTTGCGCGAAACATCAAAGGCAACCGCCACATGCGTAGGTTTCTCACTGCTTAAGAGCGATAAAAGCATCGTCGCAAAGCCATAGATGGCATTGGTGTGTTGGCCAGAAGCTGTCGTGAAATTCTCCGCCGGTAGAGCATAAAAAGCTCGGTAAGCCATCGAGTGCCCATCAATTAGTAATAGGCGTTTGCTCATGGGCACATCTTAGGTTGCACACTAGAATACTTCTCATGATCAACGAAGAGTTTCTTAAGTTTTACAAAGAACGCGGCAGTGGCGCATTAGACCAAAAAATGGGCATCAAAATTCTTGAAGCCCAACCAGGCCGATTAGTGGGCACCATGCCAGTTGAAGGAAATACTCAACCAATGGGTCTTTTGCATGGCGGTGCAAATGTTGTACTTGCTGAAAGTTTGGGGTCAATTGGAACTTCATTGCATGCCGGCCCTAATCGAAAAATCGTTGGCGTAGATATCAATGCGACGCACCATAAGTCAGCAACAACGGGGATCGTAACTGGTGTAGCAACTGCGATTTCACTAGGAAAAACGCTCTGTAGCTGGGAAATCATTATTACTAATGAAGCAGGCGAACGCACATGCACTGCACGTATTACCTGCTTAATCCTTGCCGAACGAGCTTAGATTTAAGAGTGTGCTCCGGTGCCAAGGTATGCCTCGCGCACAGCAGGATCATTGAGTAGGTCAGAGGCCTTTGCCTCTTTAACTACGTTACCTGTCTCCAAAATATAAGCACGGTGCGCGCGTTGTAGTGCTTGTTGAGCATTTTGTTCAACGAGCAAAATAGTCACACCGGTCTTATTAATCTCGGTAATAATGCGGAAAATATTTGCAATCATCTGAGGTGCAAGACCCATGGATGGCTCATCAAGAAGCAAAACCTTTGGACGAGACATTAATGCGCGGCCAATGGCCAACATCTGCTGCTCTCCACCCGATAAAGTTCCGCCAGCTTGTGCAACGCGCTCTTTCAAACGTGGAAAGAGTGTGTAGACCTTATCGAGATCTTCGCTCATCTCAGCTTTACGATTCTTGCGGTGAAACTTTCCCATCTCAAGGTTTTCAAGAACAGTCATACCAGGGAAAATTCCACGGCCTTCAGGTGCTTGTGAGATTCCAAGATCTACGCGCTCGTGCGCTGGAACATTTGAAATATCCTGACCATCAAAGATGATTGCGCCTGAAGTTACTTTGCGCAGACCAGAGATTGTCTTTAACGTTGTTGTCTTACCGGCACCGTTAGCACCAATCAAAGTAACGATTTCACCTTCGTTAACTACAACGGAGATTCCCTTAATCGCTTCGATCTTGCCGTAGTGAACGTGAAGATCTTTAATTTCAAGACGCATCTGATGGCACTCCTAAATAGGCTTCGATAACCTTTGGATCGTTTTGAACTTTACTTGGTAGGTCATCTGCGATCTTGATTCCGAAGTCAAGGACTGCGACCCGATCTGAGATTCCCATAATCAAGGACATGTCATGTTCAATGAGTAGAACGGTATAACCAGCATCGCGAATTCGCTTAATCAAAGCAGCAAGTTCAACTTTTTCTGCCGGGTTGAATCCTGCAGCTGGCTCATCCAAAAGAAGTAACTGAGGATTTGTTCCCATTGCACGTGCGATTTCAAGGCGTCGCTGAACTCCATATGGCAAGTTCTTTGCCAATCGATCTGAGTACTCATCGATTCCGATGAACTTCAAGATCTCATGTGCACGTTCGCGATTTTCGCGCTCTTCGCGGCGAGCACGAGGCAAACCAAATAGAGCGCCAACTAGACCACTCTTCTTATGGGCATCGGTTGCGGTGATCACGTTTTCCAAAGTTGTCATGTCTCCCCATAAACGAATGTTTTGGAAAGTACGAGCAATTCCCATCTGAGTAATCTCAAAACGCTTCTGCTTATTGATTTTAGTACCAGCAAAAGTGATTGATCCGCTAGTTGGCTTATAAACACCAGTAACAACGTTAAACACGGTTGTTTTGCCGGCGCCGTTTGGGCCAATCAAGGCAAGGATTTCACCTTTTTTAACTTCAAGATTTACTTCGCCCAGGGCTGTTACGCCACCAAACTTCATTGTGACATTTTGAAGCGAAAGAAGTGTCTCGGACATTATGCATTCACCTCTTTCTTGACAATTGCTTTTTCACGCTTCTTACGAGGCAATAGTCCATCTGGACGGAAGTTCATTACAACAACTAGAACTGTTCCGAAAACAAGCAGACGTGCATCTGAGATGAAACGGATTCGATCTGGCAGGTAGCCAAGAATCGTTGCTCCAACAACTACTCCCCAGATGTTTCCAATTCCGCCAAAAACAACGCAGGATAGAATCAAAATTGAAACATTGAGCGTGAACATTTCAGGGGCAATAAATAGATTCTTAGAGGCGTAAAGAACACCGGCAGCTCCACCAACAGCTGCACCTAATGTGAATGACCAGATCTTGTACTTAAGAGTTGGGACACCCATAAGTTCGGCAGCATCCTCATCTTGACGGATAGCTTCCCAAGCACGACCTGGACGTCGCACACTTAAGCGGCGGATCATCCAGATTGTTAACAAAATCATCGTTACAACTACCCAGAAAAAGACTTTCTGGTCATCGAGCTTAAACTTTAGAGGTCCGATATCTGGTGGCATTGGAACGTTTGCAATTCCATTAGGGCCCTTACTCCATGAAGAGTTAAGAACGACTAGGCGAACGATTTCACCAAAACCTAAAGTAACGATTGCTAGGTAGTCACCGCGTAGACGAAGAGTAGGCAAACCAAGTAGAACACCGGCCAGCATGGCAAAGCCGATACCAAAAGGCATGATTTCCCAGGTATTTAAACCAGTGTGAGTTCCCATAAGCGCCATTGTGTAAGCACCGATTGCAAAGAATGCAACGTAACCCAAATCAAGCATTCCTGACTTTCCAACCACAATATTGAGACCAAGTGCCATCAATACGAAGATTCCAACGGGATAAACCAAAACTGCGTCATAGGCCGCGATTGGAGTTGCCAAGAAAGATGCACCAGCAAAGGGCAAGAGACCGACTAGGAATATAGAAGTCAGTGCGATAGCTATGCGCTTAGGGCGATTAGCTCGCTCCCAAATGCCTGCACCCCAGTCGCGAAGGTTCCAGTAATTTCTAATTTTCATGAGTTATGCCCTCGTTGTCTGAACGGCTTCACCAAATAAACCATTTGGCTTGAAGAGAAGAACAAGAACTAAGACGATGAAGACAGTTACTGCCTTCCATTGAGTTCCAAGAATTGCTGAAGCGTAAACTTCGAGCAGACCCAATGTGAGTCCTCCGAAGAACGCTCCGCGAATATTTCCAATTCCACCAAGCACCGCTGCTGTAAAAGCGGCCATACCCATCGTGAAACCAATATTGAACTTTGTGTACTCAAATACCGTTATGTAAAAGAAGCCTGCGGCGCCCGTTGCTAAACCACCAACAAGAAATGTTGTCGTGATTACACGGTTGAGGTTTACTCCCATGAGCTTTGCAGCATCTTCGTTCTGTGAAACTGCGCGAATTGCTTTACCCATACGAGACAATTTGATGAAACGCTCAAGGATAAAGAAGATGATTGCCGCAGCAATGATTGTGATGACTGTATCTAGGCGGATATTTGCGCCCCATACTTCAGTCAAAATAATCTTTTCAAGTACGCGCGGTGATCCAACAGGTCGTGAACTAGTCAACAGACGCATTACTTCTTGCAGTGCGATTGAAATACCAATTGCAGAGATGAGAGTCGCAAGACGATTAGTGCCCTTCATGCGTAGGCGACGATATGCGACAAATTCGACAAAGACTGCCGTGAGGCCGGCTACTAACATTGACATCAATAAGCTCGTAATAAGGACTAGAGCTAATTTAAATCCGTGAGCGGGCTCAGAAGTCTGCGTGTAATGAAAAATATCTCGGTTAGTTACTACTGTTCCAAAAGTTCCCCACATAAAGATTTCAGAGTTCGCAAAGTTGATCATGCGTAAGACTCCGTAAACCATGGTGTAACCGAGGGAGATCAAGACGTATATAAAGCCGAGGGCAATTCCTGCAATTGTCAGCGACCAGAACTGATCAATAAGTACTGAAAACATCGTGCTCCTTCGCTATTTCTTCTGCGCGAGTATAGAGGTACACCTTACGCAAGTAGTGGGTGTCTTGGGCTCTTTTACAAGAGTTTTCCAAAACACCCACCAGCTTGTTAAGCGTAAGTCCTAGTTAATTACTTAACGATACCTGTGTTAACTAGAACACCGTTCTTAGATGTGAAACCAGCAAATAGTCCGTAAGAAATGTCGCCATTCTTGTTGAACTTAATTGTGTTTCCAGAGATGCTCTTGCCTGAGTATGCATTTACATACTTAAGCATTGCAGCGCGAGTTGTCTTTCCAGCCTTGATGCCTGAAAGGAAGATGTTTGCTGCATCGAATGCCTCTACTGAGTACACACCAGATGAAACGCCCATCTTCTTCTTGAAATCAGCTTCTAGCTTTGCGCTGATTCCTGCAAGTCCGCCAACGCCAGTTACCTTTGAACCTTCAGCTGCAGCTCCTGCAAGCTTTGGGAACTCCTGGTTGAATACTCCGTCGCCACCAGCAAATACTGCTGTTGAACCTGAGTCACGAAGCTGCTTAATGAATACAGCAGCTTGGCTGTAGTAACCAGTGTAGATAACAACTGTTGCGCCAGATGTCTTAATCTTTGCAACTGTTGGGCTGAAGTCTGTAGTTGTATTTGGAACTGAGTCTCCGCCAACAAGTGTTGCTCCAGCAACCTTCTTTAATCCTGCTTCTACGAAGCCACGAAGAGGTACTGCATATGCTGATTGGTCATCGAAAACGAAAACCTTTGCATTTGAAACGCCTGCTGTTGCGTACTTAGCCAAAGCTGGACCCTGTAGATCGTCTTTACCTACAACACGGTGGAAAACTGGTCCGCCGAAGTCAGGTGAAGTTGGATCTGTTAGAGATACGCGAGTTGCTGATGGAGAGATAAGTGCTAATCCGCCAGCCTTGTAATATGGAAGTGATGCGATTGTTGCACCTGAGTAAGCAGGTCCTACAACACCAAGAATGTTCTTGTTAGCGCCGATTCCTGGAGCAACTGTTGATGCAACAGCTGGATCTCCCTGATCGTCAACAGAGACAACCTTGATTGTGTAACCCTTGTTTGCTGCCATGAAAAGCTTTGCAGCGTACTTAACTGCGTTCTGCTCATCAATACCAGTTGATGCTTCTCCACCTGAAAGTGGACCTTGGTATGCAATTGAGAAAGTCTTTGTAGCTGCACTAGCTGTTGAAACTGAACCTAGCCCAAATGCAAGGGCTGCAGCAGTAACAATGGCAAGCGATTGCTTGATCTTCTTGTTCATGTAGTGCCTTTCCTGTTCTTGTGTCCCGGGACAGGGAGGTGGTCAGGGTAATGGCAGGGGTTAGGGAATAACAAGCCCATATGAGCCTGAAAACAGCCTATTTCGTTTCATTTATGTAACGTTTTGTGCAGAGTTGAATGAACTACCGCTCGGGCACGGCATCGGGGCTAATTACCGCCTCGGCTACCTGTTTCATCGTCATCCGACGGTCCATCGCTGCTCGTTGAATCCAAGAGAAAGCTTCTGGCTCTGAAAGATTTAGCGCTTTCATCAAAATACCTTTAGCGCGATCAATTATTTTCCGAGTTTCAAGTCGATCATGCAGATCGGCAACTTCGGCGGCTAGTGAGCGCATTTGAGAATGTCGACTGATTGCAATTTCGATTGCCGGAATTAGATCGCCGATTGTAAATGGCTTAACAACATATGCCATAACACCGGCATCACGCGCGCGATCAATTAACTCTTTTTGAGAAAATGCAGTCAGCATAAGAACTGGCGCTAAATCAATAATCTTTTCCGCTGCAGAAATTCCATCAAGGATTGGCATCTTCACATCGAGAATTGCTAAATCGGGTTTGAACTCAACTGCAAGATCAATTGCTTCTTGACCATTAGTTGCCTGTGCAACAACTTCATAACCAGCATCTTGCAACATTTCGACGAGATCCATGCGGATTAACGCTTCATCTTCGGCAACCAGAATGCGAACGCTCATGTTCTACTCATCCTTTCACAGATGCAGTGAGTGCCCCGAGTCGGATTTGAACCGACACTGTGCAGTGTTTGAGACTGCCCTCTCTACCGTTGGAGTACCGAGGCTTTCGATATGCGAACGGAGCCAATCTTAGCGGTAAGCCGCAGCTACTCCGCCAACTGCATCTCCTACACGGTGAACGCGCATTGCGTTCGTTGAGCCAGGAATTCCAGGAGGAGAACCAGCAACAATCATCACTTCATCGCCTACATCGGCGCGACCTGACTCGATAAGTACGCTGTCTACGAGCTTAACCATCTCATCTGTTGCACCAACAACTGGAGTCAGCATCGATTCGACACCCCATGAAAGGGCTAAACGGTTATACGTGCCAACTTCAGGAGTCATCGCAAGAATCGGAATCGGTGAACGTAGTCTCGACATACGACGAGCAGAGTCTCCACTTTGAGTGAAAGCAACCAAATACTTTGCACCAACAATTGCACCAACTTCAGTTGCAGCCTTTGTGATGGCTCCACCCTTAGTGCGTGGCGCTGTTTTAATTGGGCGAATACGGTCAAGTCCACCTTCTTCTGTCTTTTGAATAATGCGGGCCATAGTCTGCACAGCTTCGATTGCAAATTCGCCGACACTTGTTTCACCCGAAAGCATCAAGGCATCGGCGCCATCAAGGACGGCATTGGCACAGTCAGTAGCTTCGGCCCGTGTGGGACGTGAGTTTGTAATCATTGAATCCAGCATTTGAGTAGCAACGATTACGGGTTTGGCCATATCGCGAGCAAGTTCTACGCACTGCTTCTGCACCAGCGGAACATCTTCAATTGGAAGCTCTACACCAAGATCTCCACGAGCCACCATGATGGCATCAAATGCATCCACAATCTCTGCAAGATTTTCTACCGCCTGTGGTTTTTCGATCTTTGCAATTACGGGAACTCGAATTCCTTCTTCATCCATAATCTTGTGAACGTCTTTAATATCTTCGGCGCTTCGAACAAAGGAAAGTGCGATGAAATCGGCGCCGGCGCGAAGTCCCCAACGCAAATCATCAATATCTTTTTCAGAAAGGGCTGGGACCGAAACTGCTACCCCAGGAAGATTGATTCCCTTATTGTTGCTTACAGCACCTGGCTCGATGACTTTAGTGATTACGTCATTGCCTTTAATTTCAATTACTTCAACAGTTACTTTTCCATCGTCGATGAGAATGCGATCTCCGGCCTTGCAATCCCCTGGTAAACCTTTATATGTAGTCCCCACGCGCTCTTTTGTGCCTTCAACTTCATCAGTTGTAATTGTAAATATATCTCCGCGTGCTAAATCATGTGGTCCTGCTTTAAAGCGAGCAAGGCGAATCTTTGGACCTTGAAGATCGACAAGGATTGCCACAGGTCGGCCTGCTTCTTTGGCTGCAGCACGAACACGATCGAGTCGTCCCTGATGCTCTTCATAAGATCCATGTGAAAGGTTCAGGCGAGCCATATTCATTCCGGCGTCGATGAGCTCCTTCACTTTTTCCGGAGATTCAACGGCTGGACCCATCGTGCACACAATTTTCGCTCTACGCATTTTCCTACCTTAAACCATCAGTTGTCGGGTTGTCGGTTCAATCGGAGAAGGAAGTTGCGTCTCGCCCGTGAGATATCTGTCAACGGCGGCTGCGGCGCTTCTACCTTCTGCAATTGCCCAAACAATTAGTGATTGACCTCGTCCAGCATCTCCTGCGACGAAAATTCCCTCTTCGCTGCTTTCAAAGTTTGCATTGCGATCAATATTTCCGCGATCGTCCAGTTTTACTTCTAGTTGTGAAATTAATGGTGACTGCTCAGGTCCGGTGAAGCCCATCGCAAGAAAGACAAAGTCAGCGGGAATATCTTTTTGAGTTCCTGCAACTGGCTCGAACTTTCCATTTTCAAACTTAGTTTCGACGATGCGCAATGCGCGAAGATTGCCCTCGGAATCTCCAAGAAACTCTTCAGTGCTTACAGAAAATAGACGATTGTCTTTCTCCTCATGAGCGCTAGATACGCGATAAATCATCGGGTACGTTGGCCACGGCTGTGAAGCCGGACGTTCTTCGGTTGGCCTTGGCATAATTTCAAGTTGAGTAATGCTTGCAGCACCTTGTCGTATGGAGGTACCGAGACAGTCAGCTCCGGTGTCACCGCCACCAAGAATTACTACATGCTTGCCAGCAACGTTAATTGGTGCAACTTCAACTTCACCCAACGCCTGTTTGTTTCCCCATGGCAAGAACTCCATAGCTTGGTAAATGCCTTTGAGATCGCGACCTGGAACGGCAAGATCGCGCCACTTAGTAGCACCTACAGCTAAAACTATTGCGTCATACTTCTTACGAAGATCTGCGCCTGTAACCTCAGTACCTACATCAACACCTGAGCGAAAACGAGTTCCCTCTTTTTCCATCTGCGCTAGACGGCGATCTAAAATATGTTTTTCCATTTTAAACTCTGGGATGCCATATCGAAGCAAGCCACCAATTTTTTCGGCTCGTTCATATACGGCCACTGTATGTCCGGCGCGAGTTAGCTGTTGAGCCGCGGCTAAACCAGCAGGGCCTGAACCAATAACTGCAACAGTTTTTCCAGTAATGCGATCTGGTGCCAGTGGCTTAACATCTCCAGCATCAAATGCTTCTTCAACTATTCGAAGTTCTACTTGTTTGATTGTGACTGCATCACGGTTGATTCCAACAACACAAGCAGTTTCACATGGTGCTGGACATAATCGTCCAGTGAACTCAGGAAAGTTGTTTGTGGCATGTAAACGATTAATTGCTTCGGATTTATCTCCGCGCCACATTAAATCGTTCCACTCTGGAATTAGGTTTCCTAGCGGACATCCGGAATGGCAAAATGGAATTCCGCAATCCATGCATCGACCAGCCTGCTTTTGCAGATGTTCGATGCTCTGCGGTTCGTAGACTTCGCGCCAATCCAATATGCGTACATCAACTGGACGGCGTTTTGGTGTCTCACGCGGTGTAGTAATAAATCCTTTTGGATCAGCCATTTGCTGCAACCTCCATCACCAAGGCATCAACTGGTAAACCTTCACGAGTGGCACGGGCCATCGCATCAAGAACGCGAGCATAATCGCGTGGCATTACAAGTGAAATTCTCTTGACTGATTCTGACCAATTACTTAACATTTCATTTGCTACTTCTGAATCTGTTTCCAGTGCAAAAGAAGAAACAAGTATCTGAAGTTTCTCGGCTTGATCCTCTGGAACTGCGAGAATGTCAACCATGTCTGTATTGACATTTGCATGATCTAAATCAAGAACAAAAGCACGTCCACCTGACATGCCTGCCGCAAAGTTTCGACCTGTGCGGCCGAGTACAACAACAGTTCCCCCAGTCATATATTCACAACCGTGATCACCAATACCTTCAACGATTGCAATTGCACCTGAGTTACGAACACAGAATCTCTCACCAACAACTCCACGAATCATGATCTCACCAGAAGTTGCGCCATAACCAATAACGTTTCCGGCAATGACATTTTCATGAGAAGCAAAAGTTGAATTCTGATCTGGGCGAACAATCACGCGTCCACCAGAGATTCCCTTGCCAACATAATCGTTGGAATCTCCGAATAGTCGAATAGTTAGACCGCTTGGAATAAATGCGCCTAGAGACTGGCCAGCAGAGCCATGTAAGGTCACATCGATAGTTCCTTCAGGAAGTCCGCTTCCTCCATGTTGACGAGTGATTTGAGCCCCAAGCATCGTTCCAACAGTTCGATTCACATTTCGAACAGGCAGATCAATCTTTACTGACTCCTTTTTATTTAACGCATCAGCAGAAAGAGCTATGAGCTGGTTATCTAACGCGGCATCCAAACCATGGTCTTGCTTAGTGGTGTTATGGAGTGAACTAACTACATCAGGGCGAACTAGCAGTGGCGCAAGATCCAAACCGCTTGCCTTCCAATGATCGACTGCCCGCTTGGTATCAAGATATTCAACATGACCGACGGCTTCAAGCAATGTTTTGAAACCTAAGCTTGCAAGAATTTCGCGAACTTCTTCTGCGATGTATTCGAAGAAAGTTTCAACGAATTCGGGTTTGCCGCTAAAGCGCTTACGTAGCTCTGGATTTTGAGTTGCAACGCCAACTGGGCAGGTATCCAAATGGCACACACGCATCATTACGCAACCAGAAACAACAAGTGGTGCAGTAGCAAAACCAAACTCTTCAGCACCTAGTAAGGCTGCAATGACAACATCTCGGCCGGTTTTAAGCTGACCATCGGTTTGCACCACGATTCGATCGCGAAGGTTATTGAGTAGCAAAGTTTGCTGTGTTTCTGCAAGACCTAGCTCCCATGGAGCGCCTGCGTGCTTCAGGGAAGTAAGTGGGGATGCGCCCGTGCCGCCATCGTGACCTGAAATCAAAACTACATCGGCGTGTGCCTTACTTACGCCAGCTGCAACAGTTCCAACGCCGACCTCTGCAACTAGTTTGACGTGTACTCGTGCATTCTTATTAGCGTTTTTTAGATCATGAATAAGTTGTGCGAGATCTTCAATGGAATAAATGTCGTGATGTGGGGGTGGTGAAATTAAACCAACGCCTGGAGTTGAGTAACGAACCTTTGCAATCCACGGATAAACCTTGTTGCCTGGTAATTGGCCGCCTTCACCAGGCTTTGCTCCTTGCGCGATTTTGATTTGAATGTCATCAGCGTTAACAAGGTAATCACTTGTAACACCAAAGCGTCCTGATGCAACCTGCTTAATCGAAGAGCGTTTTGAATCTCCATTAGCCATTGGCAAAAAGCGCTCAGGGTCTTCGCCGCCTTCGCCAGTGTTGGATTTTCCGCCAAGGCGATTCATAGCAATTGCTAAAGTTTCGTGAACTTCTTGAGATACCGAGCCATATGACATCGCACCGGTCGAGAATCGCTTAATGATCGATGAAGCTGATTCAACTTCATCGATTGAAATCGCTGGGCGCACTCCTTCATTAAATGCAAAGAGGCCACGAAGGGTCATCAAACGAGTGCTTTGATCATTTACACGGTTGGTATAACGCTTAAAGACGTCATAGCGCTTATTGCGTGTGGAATGTTGCAAAGTAAAGACAGTTTCTGGATCAAATAAATGCGGTTCACCTTCGCGACGCCATTGATATTCGCCACCGATAGGTAATCGTTTTGTTCCGGGAACTGCTCCCCCTGGCGGATATGCAATGTGGTGACGAGCAATTGTTTCTTGCGCAATCACATCAAGATTTACGCCGCCCAAGCGCGAAGTGGTACCCACAAAATATTCATCTACTAGCTCTTGGCTAAGACCAATAGCTTCAAATACTTGTGCGCCTGTATATGAAGCGATTGTGCTGATGCCCATCTTGGACATCACTTTTAAGACACCTTTTCCAAGACTCTTAATCAAGTTGCGTACTGCTTTTTCAGGAGTGATTCCAGTGATAACACCCTGTAGAACTAAATCTTCAGCGGTTTCCATTGCAAGGTAAGGGTTAACTGCGGCAGCGCCGTAACCAATCAGGAGCGCAACATGATGAACTTCACGGACATCTCCTGCTTCAACTACTAGCCCAACTTTGGTGCGACTTTTTTCGCGAATCAAATGGTGGTGCACTGCAGATGTAAGTAGCAGAGAAGGAATTGGAGCTTCTTCGGCATCTGCATCGCGATCAGATAAAACAATGATGCGCGCACCATCATCGATAGCTTGAGAGACTTCTTCTCTAATTGCATCAAGACGATCTCTAAGAGACTCTCCCCCGCCTGCAACAAAGAAAAGTCCTCGAACTACATGTGCGCCAAGACCAGGATGATCGCCATCAGCATTGACATGGATTATTTTTGCGAGTTCATCATTATCAATAACAGGAAATGCCAATGAGATTTGGCGACAGCTACTTGGACCGGGATCGAGAAGGTTATGTTCTGGTCCCATTGATGTACCAAGACTTGTAACCAACTCTTCGCGGATCGCATCCAACGGTGGGTTAGTGACTTGAGCAAAAAGTTGCGAGAAGTAGTCAAAAATTAGGCGAGGCTTATTTGATATTGCAGCAATTGGAGTATCTGTTCCCATAGAACCAAGGGGCTCCATGCCGTTCTTGGCCATTGGAGTTATAAGAATGCGTACTTCTTCTTCTGTGTACCCAAAGGCACGTTGACGACGTAAAACGGAAGAGTGGGGATAAACAATATGTTCGCGCGCTGGAAGTTCATTTAACTTAACAATTCCAGCATGCAACCAATCGCTATATGGAGCGGCATCGGCTAATTGATCTTTGATTTCGCCATCTTCGATAATGCGCCCTGCTTCAATATCGACTAAGAACATTTTGCCTGGTTGTAAGCGACCTTTACGGGCAATGTTTTGCGCTGGAATATCTAGAACACCAACTTCAGATGCCAAGACGACAAGGCCGTCATTGGTTACCCAAAAACGCGATGGGCGTAAGCCATTTCGATCTAGAACCGCACCAACTTGATTGCCGTCTGTAAATGTTACGCATGCTGGGCCATCCCATGGCTCCATAAGAGAGGCATGAAAAGCGTAAAAATCCCGACGGTTTTGCGGCATCGTTTCATGGTTTTCCCATGCTTCTGGAATCATCATGAGAACCGCATGCGGTAACGAACGGCCACCTAGATACAAGAGTTCGAGAACTTCATCGAATGAAGCCGAATCGCTGCCAGACATTTCAACAATTGGAAATAACCGCTTGAGATCACCTGGGATTACATCACTTGCAAGAAGAGATTCACGGGCGCGCATCCAGTTTCGGTTTCCCTTAACTGTATTAATTTCACCATTGTGCGCAATAAAACGATAGGGGTGAGCAAGTGGCCATGATGGAAAAGTATTAGTAGAAAAACGGGAGTGCACTAAAGCAAGTGGTGAAACTACACGCTCATCTGAGAGATCAGGGAAAAACTCTTCGAGTTGACCAGTTGTAAGCATTCCCTTGTAAACAATGGTCTGAGAAGAAAGAGAAGGGAAATAAACTTTTAGACCATGCTCGGCACGTTTGCGCAGGCAAAAAGCCAAACGATCAAGATTGATATTTTTTTCACCGTTGGCACCAGCAATAAATAACTGATGAAAATTAGGCATTACCGAAAGCGCAGTTTTACCAAGAGATGATGAGTTGATTGGAAGTTCGCGCCAACCTAAGACAATGAGACCTTCTTCTTTAGCAATCTTTTCGACAGCTGATTTAACATCTACGCCTTGTTCAACAAAAGCAATACCTGTTGCGTAGGATCCCGCCGCAGGTAAATCAAATTCTGTAACCGCTTGATAGAAATTATCTGGAACACGAATAAGGATTCCTGCGCCGTCGCCGCTATCTGGCTCAGCACCCGATGCACCGCGATGTTCTAAATTTCGAAGCGCCGTTAAAGCTTTTTCTACAATCTCATGCGTTGCTACTTTGTTAAGCGTTGCAACCATCGCCACACCGCAAGCATCATGTTCTTGGGCAGGGTCATAGAGACCTTGTGCTGGCGGATAGTTAGAAGACAAAACCACGGCGATGAGCTCCTGTTGTCCATAAAGAAATTGCGGGACAACCTTGGCCCTTTAACGCTGGCAAAGAGTAGCAACAAACCTAGCGATTATTAAAGAAATTAAATCCCTGAGACGTTGGCAATCTGACCAATAACGGCCGTGATGAGCATGCCTAAGCAGCCACCAAGGATGACTCGAACAGTTGGAACAAGGATTTTTGATCCGGCGGTTCGAGCGCTGACTATGCCTGTGATAACTAAACCAGCGACGGTAAATGCCACGATGCTCCAGGCCTTAGCGCCAAGGGTTGGTGCAAATGCTCCAAGAAATGGAACAAAGCCTCCGACAATAAAGCTGGATGCTGATGCGATGGCAGCTTGCACTGGTCGGGCTTTGGTATGTGGGTGTTGCCCTAATTCATCGCGAAGGTGAGCAGCCAAAGGATCTTTCTTATGCATCTCTGTCGCGACCGTGAGAGCGAGTTCAGGTGATAAACCACGATCAATATAAATATGTTGAAGTTCGAGTAGTTCACCTTCTGGATCTGCTGCAAGGTGAGCAATTTCTAATAATCTATCTGATTCTTCGACATCATTTTGTGAACGCACTGAAACGTATTCGCCAACTGCCATCGACATCGCACCAGCTGAAATTCCTGCAAGACCGGCCGTAATTAGGAAATCATTCTTGCCCGCGGCTGCAACACCGATCATGAGTGATGCTGTTGATACGAGTCCATCGTTTGCACCTAATACTGCAGCACGTAACCAACCTGCTCGGTGTGTGCGGTGCTCAAGATTGCGGCGATAAATTTCTTCTAGTGACATGCAAAAAAGCCTACCCGATATCTACTGCTCTTTCTTTGATTGTGAGATGAGAGTCACTGCGCCCAAAACTGCGACAATCAAACTGACCCAAATATTTAAGCGTAATCCCGCGATTGTGTGAGCAGTATCAATTCGAATTGATTCGATACCAAGGCGGCCTATGCAATATCCAATTATGTAGAGTGAAAAAACTTGGCCCTGCTTAAATTTCTTCCCCCACTTAATCAGGGCGAAAGCAAGAAAGGCACACCAGATTGATTCATAAAGAAAAGTTGGGTGAAAACTCTCGAAAGCTGCATACCCACTGGGTCTGAATCTGACTGGAACTTGCAACGCCCATGGTGCATTGAGAGGCCGGCCAAATAATTCGATATTAAACCAATTTCCAAATCGGCCAATTGCCTGAGCAAATAGAACACCTGGAGCAAGGGCATCGAGAAAAACTAAGAAGTCAGGCAGGTCAATCTTTTTGGCTAACTGCCTATAGCGAACCCACGCAGCTAATGCCCCAAGTGAAATCGCGCCCCAAATTCCAAGTCCACCTTCCCAAATTTTGAATGCATCCAGTGCGTGGCCACCTTTACCAAAATATGCATCGGGGGAAGTGATGACGTGATAGATACGGCCACCGATAATTCCAAATGGAACGGCCATGATAGAAACTTCAGAGACTACAGATTTTCCATTAGGCGCACGATCACGAAATCTCTTATCGCCCAGCC
Source organism: uncultured Actinomycetes bacterium (assembly GCA_903825015.1). GTDB lineage: Bacteria > Actinomycetota > Actinomycetes > Nanopelagicales > Nanopelagicaceae > Planktophila. The sequence goes on along the minus strand of CAIJYZ010000028.1, from coordinate 16,888 downwards.
ATATAGCAACGGCGATTCCTGAGATTATGCACAAGGCATACATATGAATCGTTAGTGGCCCCAACTCCAACGCCGAAAGCGTTGGCGATGGAATTGAGCGAATCAAGATTTAGCTTGCTTCGAAGGCAGCGGAGAATTCATCGAGTACGAATCCGCTGTTCTTGCGCTGCCAAAGCTTTCCGTTAAAGAAAACCGTTGGAGTACCTTGAACTTTGTACGTGACCATTGATTCGTAAGCGGCCTTTACTTGATCAAGTTTTGAAGCCTTATTGACGCAATCAACGAAGCTCTTAGATTTCAATCCAACATATGTGCCAATCTTTAAAAGATTAGTACTTGTGAAGAAGCCTGAGTTTTCAAGGGACGGTTGGACTAGATAGACAGCCTTATGAAAATCTAAATAGTGGCCCTCATCGGCGGCGCAATATTCGGCATTTGCCGCTGAAATAGATTCATTTCCGATAAATGAAACAACGTGGAAAACAACTTTAGCTTTCTTGGTACGAACTAAATCATCAATATATGCGCCGTTGACGCCTTCAAATGTATTGCAGATTGGGCACTGTGGGTCTTCCCACAAATCGATTGTCTTAGTAATTTCTGGATTTAGAGTTATTCCGGAGCCATTAGTTGCATCGACAGTTGCAGGAATTGCAGCACCAACTTTGAAATCTTTGAGAGCGACAAAAGATTCATTGGCCTTAGTTTTCTGGCTAACAACGCTGAAAATAGCGCCGGTCGCAACAACCAAAGTAACCATTCCAATAACTAACCATCGCGTGAAATTATCTCCACCGTTTGCCTTGGTTGCCTTTGCCTGCTTAGCCATTACTGCTCCTCGATGATTGCAAGTGGTTTTTCGATGCTTAAACGTCCGTAGGGGAAAAAGTATAGATAGATGCCCGTTAATGCCAAACCTAAATCGCGCAAAATCTCTAATAAATATGCATGATGAACTTGGGCTGCCTTTGTTGGATCGACTGCTCCTCCACCACCGAAACATCCACAATCAATAAGGATTCCGCGTGCCCACACAGAAATAATGGCCGCAACGAATATCAGCATCACGCCAGCGCCAATTACCGCTGCAAACCTGGCAGAGAGTCCAATTAGTAACAACACTCCAACAGCAATTTCTAACCAAGGCAGCGCATAGCCCACTAAGTGGGCAAGATTTGTAGGAAGAATTTTATATGCCGCTACGGCTCCTGCGGAAACAGAAGGCTTGAGCGCTTTCAATCCCCCTGCAGAGATTAAAACTGCGCCAAGAAGTAAGCGGCAAATTAAAGTGATGAACGGCTGAAATTTATTATTTAGTTTTTTCATCGACCCTCACGAACTCCTAACGCTAACTCCTTAGCCAATGCACCGATGGCATCTAATCCCTCTTGTTCACTCTTTGCAGAAAGGAGCAACTTAATAAAAGCTGAACCGACGATTACTCCATCTGCATATGCAGCGACCTGCTTAGCCTGTTCTCGAGTTGAAACACCGAGACCAACAGATACAGGCAGTTGGGTAGTTTTCTTCACCCGTGAAACTAATTCACTTGCATCAACGGAAACATTTGTTCGAGCACCAGTGACGCCCATAACCGATGCGGCATAAACAAAGCCGCCAGTCTTGGAAGTTACTTGTGCTAAACGCGCATCACCCGTGCTAGGTGCAACGACATAGATTGGGTTGATTGCATATTTAGAAGTTGCTTCTAGCCAGCGGCCAGACTCTTCAATTGTTAAATCGGGAGTGATTACTCCTGATCCACCATTATCTGAAATAGATTTCGCAAATGCATCTACGCCATATTTTTCAATTGGATTCCAATAGGTCATAACCACGGCTGCAACTCCGGTAGAGCTGGCGGTTTTAAGGGCGGCAAATACATCGGCGCTACCAGTGCCACCTTTAAGGGAAATCTCGGCAGCTTCTTGAATAGTTGGGCCATCCATCACTGGATCGCTATAGGGATAGCCAATTTCAATTGCATCTACACCTGCATCGGCTAACGTCAGGATTGCTTTTGCACATCCGCTTTGAGATGGAAAACCTGCGGGAATATATGCAATCAGAGCTGCGCGATTTTCGGCACGAGTTTTTTCAAAAACTAAATCAAGTGGCGTACTCATAGTGGGATTCCAAAATACTCTGCAGCGGTCTGCACATCTTTATCGCCACGACCTGAAAGATTAACAAGCAAAGTTGCTTGCGGTCCTAACTCTTTACCGACGATTAAAGCTCCGGCAAGTGCATGAGCACTTTCAATTGCAGGGATGATTCCCTCAGTTCGGCACAAAAGTGCAAAGGCCTCCATTGCCGCATCATCATTTACTGCGCGATATTCGGCGCGACCAATGTCATGTAAATAGGCGTGCTCTGGACCAACACCTGGGTAATCAAGTCCTGCAGAGATCGAATGTGATTCGACGGTTTGACCATTTTCGTCCTGTAAAACATATGAACGTGTTCCATGTAAAACTCCAGCAGAACCACCAGTAATTGTTGCTGCATGGCGACCAGTTTCAACGCCATCACCGCCTGCTTCAAGACCGATAAGTCGTACAGCTGTATCTGGAATAAAAGCGTGGAAGATTCCGATGGCATTTGAACCGCCGCCGATGCAAGCAAGCACCGCGTCTGGCAATTTTCCAGTAAGAGCTAAGACCTGCTCGCGCGCTTCTTCGCCGATAATTTTATGAAAATCACGGACCATCGTTGGAAATGGATGTGGCCCAGCTACTGTTCCTAACATGTAGTGCGTAGTTGCAACGTTTGTAACCCAGTCACGCATCGCTTCATTTATTGCATCTTTTAATGTTCGCGATCCTGAAGTTACAGGAATAACTTCGGCGCCTAATAACTTCATTCGTGCAACGTTGAGTGATTGGCGACGGGTATCTTCTTCGCCCATATAAACAACGCACTCAAGGCCCATCAATGCAGCTGCAGTTGCAGCCGCAACGCCATGCTGACCAGCACCTGTTTCAGCAATGATACGTTTCTTGCCCATCTTCACCGTTAGAAGTGCTTGGCCTAAAACATTATTAATTTTGTGGCTTCCTGTGTGGTTGAGATCTTCGCGCTTAAGCAAAATCCTTGCCCCACCTGCATGTTCTGCAAAGCGCTTGACTTCAGTGATGATGCTCGGACGACCTGTATATGTACGATGCAGCTCAGCAAGTTCAGCCTGAAACTCCGGATCAACTTTGGCAGCGTTGTGCGCGGCCTCTAACTCATCGAGTGCGCCTATCAATGCCTCAGGAACGAAGCGACCACCGTACTGACCGAAATGGCCCAATACATCGCTAGTTTCGATTGTCATTATTAAATCCTATCCGCACCAAGTAGTTCGCGCATCGCAGCGGCGGGGTCACCAGCTCGTACTAACGCCTCGCCTACCAAAATCGCAGTGGCTCCTTGATTTTGGGCAAATTCAACATCTGCGCGCGTAGAGATTCCTGATTCGGCAACTCGTACCAAGTTCGTTGGAATTTTTGGAATGAGTTCGGCGAAGCTCTTTGAATCGACTTCGAGAGTTTTTAGATTGCGAGAGTTAATGCCAACGATCTGCGGTGAAATCTCTAACGCTCGCTCAAGTTCATCGTGTGTATGAACTTCAACCAAGGCGCGCATACCAAGTCCTTCGGCCAACTGGTGAAAATCATTGAGCTGGGATTGGCTTAACGCTGCAACTATCAGAAGAACTACGTCGGCGCCGTGCGCACGTGCTTCGTAAAATTGATATTCATCGATCATAAAATCTTTGCGCAAAATAGGAATATTAACTCGAGAACGTACTGCATCCAGATCTGCCAACGATCCTCCAAATCGTCTGCGTTCAGTTAGGACGCTAATAACACTTGCTCCAGCGATTTCGTACTGCTGCGCTAGTGCCGCCGGATCTTCAATCCTTGCAAGGGCTCCCTTACTTGGAGAAGCACGTTTTACTTCGGCGATAACTGACATCTGGCAAACCAATAATGATTCCAGCGGGTCTCGCACGGGAGCGGCTTGATCAATAGCTTCCTGTAACCGACCAAGTGGTTGTCTGCGCTGGGCTAGATCTTCACGTACGCCCTCAATGATTGAATCTAAAACGCTCATTGTTGATCCGTCTCAGTTGGATCAATGCCATTATCAAGTGCGCTCCACGTATTAAGGATTCGAGGCTTTCGCTCGTATCGTGCTGATATTCGAAACTTGCGTCCAATAAAAGCAACCGTTGCATAAATGACCACGACGCTTACGCCAATACCAATTGATTGCTCCATTAATTCTTGCGCAATCTATTGGCTGAATCGATTGCCATTAAAACCGCTGCAGCTTTATTTCGACACTCTTGATTCTCTGACTCTGGATCGGAATCAGCAACAATTCCAGCACCGGCCTGAACATATGCTGTGCCATCGTGAATCAGCGCGGTACGAATTGCAATGCAGGTATCGATATTTCCAGTGAAATCTATGTAGCCAACAATTCCACCGTAAACGCCGCGGCGCGTTGGTTCGAGCTCTTCGATAATCTCCATAGCGCGGGGCTTTGGTGCACCTGACAAAGTGCCCGCTGGAAATACAGAAAATAGGGCATCTACTGGAGTTGCATTTTGGGCAAGTTTTCCAGTCACAGTTGAAACAATATGCATGACATGGGAATAACGCTCGATATGCATGAAATCAATAACTTCCACTGAACCCGCTGCACAGACACGGCCTAAATCATTTCGACCGAGATCGACCAACATCAAATGTTCGGCACGCTCTTTTGGATCAGCCAGCAACTCTTCACCTAAACGGTGATCCTCTTCGGGAGAGGATGAACGTTTGCGGGTACCCGCGATTGGATGAATCATGACTTCTCGCTGATTAACTTTTACCAACGCCTCCGGACTTGATCCAACGATTGTAATTCCTTCATTAAAACGGAATAAATACATATATGGGCTTGGGTTATTTAGTCGCAACATCCGATAGACATCGATGGCTTCTGCAGTGCAAGGCATGGAAAAACGCTGTGACAAAACAATTTGAAAAGCTTCTCCCGCAAGGATCTCCTCTTTAGCTTGTGCAATCTTTGATTTAAATTCATCCCCTGTCATATTTGCCTCAAAAATCGGGGCAGCATGTGTATCGATTTGCGCGATGTCTCCGGGTAAAGACACCGATAAATCAAGTTGCATTCGATCCAAGCGTTCGTTGCAGGCAGCAAATGCTTCATCGATTCGATCATCACTGCCATCCCAGTTAATCGCATTAGCAATTAAAGTGATAGTTCCGTCGCTGTGATCAAGAACAGCTAAGTCACTTGTTAACATGAAACTTAATTCGGGCAGCGGAAGATCTTTTACGGAAAGATTTGGAAGTTTTTCTAGGCGACGCACAACGTCGTATCCCATAAATCCAACTAATCCTCCGGTCAAAGGTGGAAGGCCTGCAATCAAGGGAGATTTCAAATGTGCAGCCGACAGACGTAATGCCTCTAGTGGATCGATTCCAGTCGGTGCACCAGCAGGGGCCGTACCCTGCCAATAAGCCTTTCCATCTTTTTCGCTAAGGGTTGCTTCGCTGCGAACTCCAATAAATGAGTATCTAGACCATGCGCCACCATGTTCAGCTGATTCAAGCAAAAAAGTATTGGGTTGATTTTTTGCTAATTTTTTGTAAACACCAAGTGGTGTTTCACCATCTGCAAGCAGACGACGAGATACGGGAATTACATTTGAAATCTTTGCAAAAGCGCGAAACTCTTCCAGGTTCATAGGACTACCCAAGAGCTAACGGTTTATGAAAACAAGTATTTTCGCCAGTGTGGCATGCAACGCCAGTTTGAATAACAGTAATTAATATCGCATCGCCATCACAATCAAGGGCGACAGATTGCACCTCTTGAAAATGCCCAGAAGTTGCACCTTTTACCCACAACTCATTACGAGATCGTGACCAAAAGGTTGCTTTTCCAGTTTCCAAAGTCTGCGCCAAAGATTGTGCGTTCATATACGCCAGCATCAACACATCTTTGCTGATTGCATCTTGAACGACGGCAGGTATAAGAGAAGTTGGATCTTTGAGCAGAGTTAATACCGCTGGATCAAGTGTGCTCATGGGCTAATTCTGCCTTACTTGCCGGCCAGGGTGCGCACCGGATAATTGTGCGAATCAAGATAAGACTTCACATCGCCTATTCGATGAATTCCAAAGTGAAAGACACTGGCCGCTAACAAAGCATCAGCTCCGGCATCAAGGGCTGCAGCAAAGTCAGATAACGTGCCTGCTCCACCGCTTGCAATTAATGGAACCTTTGAAACTGCTCGAACCGCCGTGATCATGCCGATGTCATATCCGGCTCGGGTACCATCAGCATCCATGGAGTTCAAAAGAATCTCGCCGACTCCAAGTGCGCAGGCTTTTTCAACCCAAGCAAGTGCATCCATCTCGGTGCCTTCGCGTCCGCCATGGGTTGTTACTTCAAAACCAGATTCAGTTCGGGCCCTACGTGCATCAACTGAAAGAACCAAAACTTGAGAACCAAATCGATCAGCAATTTCGGCAATTAATTCTGGCCGTCCAATTGCTGCGGTGTTGATCGAAACTTTGTCTGCGCCAGCTCGAAGTAAACGATCGACATCATCGACGCTACGTATACCGCCACCAACAGTTAAAGGGATGAAAACCTGCTCAGCAGTTCTGCGAACAACATCAAGGGTGGTTTCACGACCAACAACACTTGCAGAGATATCAAGAAAAGTTAGCTCATCGGCTCCTTCTAAACCATAGAGCGAGGCCATCTCAACTGGATCGCCAGCATCAACAAGGTTTGTAAAATTGACACCCTTAACCACTCTGCCGTCGGTGACATCTAGGCAGGGAATAATTCGAACTGACAATGTCATTTACCTGTTAACTCCAAGGCCTGTTGCAAAGTAAATGCCCCGGCATACAAAGCTTTTCCAACAATGGCACCTTCGACACCCGTGGCATTGAGATCACATAGGGCTTTTATATCTTGCAAAGATGAGATTCCGCCACTTGCTATAACTGGTTTGTCTGTTGCCGCGCAAACGGATTTCAAGAGTTCAAGGTTTGGCCCCGCTAAAGTTCCATCTTTAGTTACATCAGTAACGACATAACGTTGGCAACCATCTCTATCTAAGCGGGCTAAAGTTTCAAAAAGATCTCCGCCTTCTTTGGTCCATCCACGAGCTGCGAGGACATGGCCCCGAACATCTAAACCGACTGCAATTCGATCTCCATATTGGCCAATTACACGAGCAGTCCATTCGGGATCTTCAAGAGCTGCAGTTCCTAAATTAACTCGACGGCATCCTGTTGCTAGCGCTCTCTTCAGTGATTCATCATCTCGAATTCCACCAGAGAGTTCGACTTTAATATCCAGCGCAGCGACAACATCTGCCAAGAGTTCGGCATTGCTTCCTCGACCAAAGGCTGCATCTAAATCAACAAGGTGTAACCATTCAGCTCCAGCGCTTTGAAATTCAAGTGCCACTTCTAATGGTGCGCCGTAGATGCTCTCTTGCGCTAACTCACCTTGTACTAATCGAACTGCGCGTCCATCTTTAACATCCACTGCAGGCAACAGCTCTAGGTAACTCATAGTGATTGTGTCCAATTCTTAATAAGAGCTAATCCAGCATCACCGGATTTTTCAGGATGAAACTGTGTTGCAGATACATATCCATCTTCAACGGAAGCAAGGAATTTTTCACCGTGAGTGCTCCAGCTTTGCATTTTCCCTACAGCTGATTTAGCAGCAAAGGAATGCACAAAGTAAAAGGATTGATCTTCAACTCCCTTAAACAATATCGACCCACTATCTGTATCAATAGTGTTCCAACCCATGTGAGGCAGAATTGGAGCATTCAACTTTGAGACCTCTGCATCCCAAACACCCACGCCGGCATGAATCCCATTTTCGGAATGTTCGGTTCCGCGACTAAATAGAATCTGCATTCCGATGCATATGCCAAGCACTGGACGCTCATTAGCAATTCTTTCGCGGATTATTGCTGCGCCATCAATTTGGTTAAGACCATTCATGCAAGCAGCAAAAGCACCTACCCCAGGTACAACTAAGCCTTGAGCTTGCAACGCAACTGCGCGATCAGAAGTGACAATTACTTCTCTGCCAGAAGTTGCAAACGCACGTTCGGCAGATCGTAAGTTGCCCGATCCATAATCAAGAATTGCTATCAAAGAGAGCCTTTAGTCGATGGAATTCCTGCGACTCGACCATCGAGTGAAACTGCATCACGAAGTGCTCGTGCGACCGCCTTGAACTGGGCTTCAAAGACATGGTGTGCATTACGACCTTCGAGTACGCGAATGTGCAGCGCAATATGGGCTTCAGCAACAATAGATTCCCAAATGTGTTTACCTAAAGTTGTATCGAAGCTACCAATTAGTTCAACGATTTCAGGTTGGCGATGGACTAAATATGGCCGACCAGAAAGATCAACCGCTGCTTGTACTAAGACTTCATCAAGTGGAACCATCGCATCTCCGAAACGGCGAATCCCTGCCTTATCCCCTAACGCTTCACGCAAAGCTTGACCAAAAGCAAGCGAGGTATCTTCGACACTATGGTGAGAATCAACATCAATATCACCAGTTGTTTTAACTCTTAGATCGAAACCAGAGTGTTTCCCGAGTTGGGACATCATGTGGTCAAAGAAAGGCACACCGGTTGAAACATCGATTACACCTTGACCATCTAAGTTGAGCTCAACAAGTACATGTGACTCTTTAGTTGCTCTTTCGACGCGTGCTGTTCTCATGAGTGCCTCTTTCTAGACGAGTTCTTTCATCGCTGAAATAAATAGATTATTTTCGGCTTCATTGCCAATAGTTACTCGCAAATAGCCAGCAAGGCCAACATCTCTAATGAGAACGCCTTTTGCTAGAAGTTCGCTCCAAAGTTTAGGGGCTTCGGCCTTGAAACCAGTAAACAAGATGAAGTTTGCGCTGCTCGGAATCGTTGCTAACCCCATTTCATGCAGGCAATCCTCCAGTACCTGGCGAGATTGCGTCAGGGTAGAAACAAAACCCAAGAGTTCATCTTTAAAATCCAAGGCAACACAGGCTGCGGCTTGAGTCAGAGCGCTTAAGTGATACGGAAGACGCACAAGCATCATGGCATCTTTAACGATGGGATCGCTCACTAAATAACCAACACGCGCACCAGCAAAAGCAAAGGCTTTGCTCATTGTACGTATAACTATGACATGAGGATTATTAGGAATTAAAGTACAAGCAGAGATTTCGGAAGAGAACTCTGCATATGCTTCATCAACAACTAGCAACCCTCCAACCTTAGCTACTGTATCGGCTAGAACTTCAATCTCTTCAATAGTAACTGCGCCACCTGTTGGATTATTAGGCGTGGTAATAAAAGTTAACGTTGGCTTGTGCTGTTGAATCTGCGCCACTGCTTTTTCTACATTGAGAGAAAAATCCGAGTTTCTTTGACCATCAATCCATTTACTGCCCGTGACTTTAGCGATTAAAGGATGCATGGAATAAGAAGGGGTAAAACCTAGAACAGAGCCCTCGCCAAAGGCCAAGAAAATAGATTGAATAATCTCATTGCTTCCATTTGCCGCCCAGATATTCTCAGCGTTAAATGAGGTGGTGCTCAATCCATTGATGTATTGGGCTAATTTTTCCCGCAGAGTTGTTGCATCCCTTTCAGGATAACGATTGAGATCTGCCGCAACTTTTAAAACCGCATCAGCGATTGCTTTTTGCAAGGCAGCAGAAGGTGGATATGGGTTTTCATTTGTATTAAGTGCGGCAACAGAGGCAACTTGAGGTGCACCGTACGGGCTCATCGGTGCAAGATCTGCGCGAAGTGGCAACCATGCTGGCCATTTCATTTACAGATTTTCCAATCGCGCAGTCATTGCTTGACCGTGTGCAGGTAAATCCTCTGAATTAGCTAAGGTAACAACGGTTGAAACTAAATCGGTAAAAGCTTTCTGACCATATTCAATAAAATGTAACCCTCGCAAGAAACTTGCAACCGATAAACCACTTGAGTGGCAGGCACATCCCCCAGTAGGCAGAACGTGGTTTGAACCGGCAGAATAATCACCAAGTGATACCGGCGAGAAGCGTCCGAGAAAGACTGCTCCTGCGTTTCGAATTTTTTCAGAATCGGCGCGAGCAGTTCTTGTTTGAATTTCTAAATGTTCTGCGGCATATGCATTGACTACATCAATTCCCTGCTCGATTGAATCTACTAGGGCTATTGCCGATTGAATTCCTGTAAGTGCGCTTGTGATTCGCTCGCCATGTTTAGCTGCAGCTACACGGACTCTGAGCTCTTTTTCAACTGCCGAAGCCAACTGCGGAGAATCCGTAACTAGAACCGCGGCAGCTATTACATCGTGTTCGGCCTGACTAATCAGGTCAGCAGCAACATCGGAAGCGATGGCAGAAGAGTCGGCGAGAATTGCAATTTCGGTTGGGCCCGCCTCTGAATCAATTCCAATAGTTCCGCGTAAGGCACGTTTGGCTGCTGCAACATAGATGTTGCCTGGTCCAGTGACGAGGTCAGCTTTCTCACATAAACCCTCAACACCATATGCAAACATTGCAATTGCTTGCGCTCCCCCAACGGCAAAGACTTCTGTGACTCCTAGCAATGCGCATGTTGCCAAAATCGTTGGGTGAGGTAATCCTCCAAATGCTTTTTGTGGAGGCGATGCAACGGCTATCGATGAAACCTTAGCAATCTGCGCAGGCACAACATTCATAACAACACTGCTCGGATAAACTGCTCTGCCACCAGGAACGTATAAACCAACACGATCAACTGGTATCCATTTCTCGGTTACTGATCCACCATCAACAACTATGGTTGTTTTATCACCGCGCACCTGATCGTTATGAACTGTACGTACTCTTTGGATTGAAAGTTCAAGTGCTGCCCGAACCGCAGGATCCAAAGAAGCTAAAGCATCATCTAGGGCTTTAATTGGAACACGAATACTTGGCGGAGTGATGCCATCAAACTCTTCGGCTAATTTTATAAGTTCAGATTCGTTACCGTTTTTGACACGATGCAATATTGGCTCTATCAGGCGCATCGCTTCGGCAACATCTAGCGTTGCGCGCGGAAGTTCGTTGTTGTATCCAGCCTTAGTTAAGGCTTTTCCTCGAAGATCAACGGTACGAATCACTAGCAAATTGTAACCGCCCGGCTGTTGTGTAGGTACGTGAATTTAAACCAGGCAGTAAGGACCCAGAATCGATTTAAGATCTGCGCTCAGAGATGGTGAAGCTGTGACCGAAGCATCAATCTTCATCACTGTATTGCTGCCATTTTCACTCAAGGAAAGATGGACTTCTCGTTTTCCGGGATGAGATCGAAGAATCTCTTTGATGCGATCAACCACAGGTGGCGTGCACTGTGACATCGGGATTGTGATGACCAGTGGCCCAGTTGGTCCTGCAGAAATATCGGGCATCGACATTTCAAGGGCGGTGAATCGAAGCGTCTCTTCACGTCGATCAACGCGACCACGAATAGTGACGATTCGATCCTCAGTTAATGACATCGAGTACTGAAGGTAAGTCTTGGCGAAGAAGAGCACTTCCAGTGAGCCTTCAAGATCTTCTACGGTTACTACGGCCCAAGAAGCACCTTGTCTAGAAACTTTACGATTAACGCTTGTAATTAATCCGCCAATTGTGACGATGGATTCGTGCTGCGCACCTTCGTCAACGAGTTCACTGATAGACATATCTGTATTTGCACGCAACACATGTTCGACACCAAGCAACGGGTGATCAGATACGTAAAGCCCCAACATCTCACGTTCATAACTAAGAAGCATTGATTTATCCCATTCGCCGGATGGGATTTCAATATCGAGTCCTACAACTTCTGTAATTGAATCACCACCAAAGAGATCGAACTGACCAATGGCTTCTGCCCGCTTACTTTCGATTACTGAATCAATGGCTTCAAGGTGGATTGCAATTAAGCCTTTACGAGTGGCGCCAAGTGATCCAAAAGCTCCAGCCTTAATAAGAGACTCAATTGTTTTCTTGTTGCAGACTTGGGCATCGACCTTGGCGAGAAAATCACCAAAGGATGCAAATCGGCCCTTAGATTCACGCGATGCTTTGATAGATGCAACAACGCCTTCGCCAACGTTTCTGATTGCAGCTAGTCCGAAGCGAATATCTTTTCCGCGTGGTGTGTATTCACCATTTGATTCATTGACATCGGGCGGTAAAACATTGATACCCATCCTTCGGCATTCACTCAAATACAAAGCTGACTTGTCTTTATCATCGCGCACACTTGTAAGCAGGGCGGCCATGTACTCAGTTGGATAGTTGGCCTTTAAATAAGCGGTCCAATATGAAACTACGCCGTAACCAGCAGAGTGCGCACGGTTAAAGGCGTAGTCTGAAAAGGGAATGAGAACATCCCAAAGTCGCTTGATTGCAGCGGTAGAAAACCCATTGGCTTTCATGCCCGCTTCAAAAGGAACATATTCCTTATCCAAAATATCTTTATTTTTCTTACCCATGGCCTTACGCAAAAGATCTGCGCGTCCAAGAGAGAAGCCAGCAACCTTTTGGGCGATCGCCATTACTTGCTCTTGGTAAACAATAAGGCCGTAGGTATCGCCCAAGATTTCTTGCAAAACTTCAGAGAGTTCGGGGTGAATTGGTTCGACCGGCTTACGCTTATTTTTGCGATCGGCATAGTTGTTATGTGCATTTTCGCCCATGGGACCAGGACGATAAAGCGCAATAACCGCTGAAATATCTTCAAATGAATCGGGAGACATTGATTTAAGAAGGGCGCGCATTGGTCCACCATCGAGTTGAAATACACCCAGAGTATCTCCACGTGAGAGTAGCTCGTATGTCTTTTTATCATCAAGGGTGAGATCTTCTAGAACCACGTCAATATTTTGATTCTCTTTAATATTTATTAGTGCATCATCTAGAACTGAAAGATTTCGAAGTCCTAAGAAGTCCATTTTAAGTAGACCAATAGATTCGCACGCACCCATATCAAACTGCGTAATGATTGCGCCATCGGCTTCTCGGCGATGAATCGGAATTACATCTAATAAAGGTTCGCGAGAAAGAATTACGCCAGCTGCATGTACTCCCCACTGACGTTTAAGGCCTTCAAGTCCACGTGCCGTATCTACAACACGCTTTGAATCTGGATCTGATTCGTACAGTGCGCGAAATTCGCCTGCTTCTGCGTAGCGATCATCTTTAGGATCAAAGACTCCCCCAAGAGAAATATCTTTGCCCATAACCGTAGGAGGCAGCGCTTTTGTAAGTTTTTCACCGATTACATATGGGTAACCAAGTACACGCGTTGAATCCTTAATTGCCTGTTTGGATTTAATCGTTCCATAGGTAATGATCTGTGCGACTCGGTCTTCACCATATTTATTAGTTGCATAACGAATCATTTCGCTGCGTCGGCGCTCGTCAAAGTCCAGGTCGATATCTGGCATAGAGATACGTTCTGGATTTAAGAAACGTTCAAACAAAAGCCCGTGTTCAAGTGGATCCAAGCCTGTAATGCCCAATGAATATGCCACCAGTGAGCCCGCCGCAGAGCCACGACCAGGGCCAACGCGAATTCCCACGGTTTTTGCATGTCCGACTAAATCTGCAACAACTAGAAAGTAACCAGGAAATCCCATTTTTTCCATAACGCCTAGTTCATACTCCAGACGCGCTTCATGCTCGAGTGTTAGCTTTGAACCTAAGCGCTGTTTCATTCCCCGAACTGCTTCTTTTTTGAGCCAAGAATCCTCAGTCTCACCAGCAGGAACCGTAAATTGCGGGAGTAGATTTTCACCTTCGCGCATTGTCACTTCGCAACGTTCGGCAATTAATAAAGTGTTGTCGCAGCTTTCAGGGATATCTTTGAAAAGTTCGCGCATTTCGGCAGGTGTTTTTACATAGAAAGAATCATTATCAAATTTGAATCTCTTTGGGTCAGCCAAAGTCGAACCTGATTGAACGCACAACAAAGCTTCGTGGGCACCAGAATCTGCTTGCAATGTGTAGTGCAGATCATTAGTAGCCAATAGCGGAAGACCTAGCTCTTTACCGAGTTTGAGTAAGTCAGCTTTAACACGGCTTTCGATTTCGATCCCGTGGTCCATTACTTCCAAAAAGAAATTGTCTACGCCGAAAATATCACGGTAGTCACTTGCTGCCTTTATCGCCTCTTTGTATGCACCCATGCGAAGGCGAGTTTGAATTTCACCGCCTGGACATCCAGTAGTTGCAATCAGACCAGTTGAATATTTCGACAAGAGTTCGCGATCCATACGTGGCTTGTAGTAATAACCTTCAAGAGATGCAAGAGAAGAAAGACGGAAAAGATTTCCAAGCCCAACATTGTTTTCGGCAAGGATTGTCATGTGCGTATATGCGCCGCCTCCAGAGACATCATCTTCACCGCCACTTGCCCACTGAACGCGTTTTTTATCAAAGCGTGATTCAGGGGCAACGTAGGCTTCAATACCAATGATTGGTTTAACGCCGGCTTTTTTCGCCTGCTTATAGAATTCATAGGCCCCGAAAACATTTCCATGGTCGGTCATAGCAATTGCTGGCATGCCCTGCTTGGCAACTTCAGCCATTAAATCTGGAACGCGGGCAGCGCCATCGAGCATTGAATACTCGGTATGGACGTGCAGATGTACGAAGTTCTCAGATTTCATGGTGAACGTAGATTATTGCTTAAGGAAGAACGGCATCAGATAGCAACGCCAGTGAGCGTGTGAGATCGGCTGGATATGGCGCACTAAATCGCAAATGCTCTCCTGTGATGGGGTGGTCAAAGGCAAGTTCTTTGGCATGGAGCCATGGTCGTCTCATCTCCAGAGACTTAGCTAGCACGGGGTCTGCGCCATAGGTTGTGTCTCCAACAAGTGGATGATTGAGAGCTGAAAAGTGAACGCGAATCTGATGCGTGCGGCCTGTTTCTAATTCGACTTTTACTAATGAAACACCGCGATAAAACTCGATAACTTCATAATGAGTAATCGAATCTTTACCCGTAGCCATGACAGCAAAACGGTGATCTTCTTTTGGATGACGATCGATTGGCGCATCGATTGTGCCGGTAGTTGGATCCATATGACCTTGAATTAATGCATGATAAATCTTGTCCACCGTACGGTTCCGGAAAGCATCCTTGAGAACCGTGAATGCGCGATCACTCTTTGCAACAATCATTAATCCACTAGTTCCAACATCTAATCGATGAACAATGCCTTGACGCTCTGCCGCGCCACTTGTTGAAATTGAATAACCAGCTGCCATTAAAGCGCCAACAACAGTTGGCCCCATCCATCCTGGACTTGGATGAGCCGCACAACCCACTGGTTTATCAATGACAACAATTGCATCATCATCGTAAACAATGGTTAATCCTTCTAGCGGGGTTAGTGGAATCGGATCTTGATTAATGGGCGCTGGCATAAATACTTCAATAATTTGATTGGCAGCTACCCGATCAGATTTGAGCATAGCTTTGCCTGAAGTTGTTATGTCGCCATCTTCTAACAACTTAACAACTGCAGTACGAGACAGACCCAGAACTCGTGTCAAAGCGCTATCAATACGCTCGCCTGCAACACCCTCTGGGACAGAGAGCGTGCGATGTTCTCGATTACTCATATCAACTCTTCTTTAAACTCTAGTTTTTTCAATTGGTGGAATATTTCGGGCTGTGAGGACCATGGAGATAAATGCCGCGACGACAATCGCAGAATCTGCAATATTGAATATAGGCCAATGCGGCAGTTGCATCCAATCGATTACGTGACCGCGCAGCAATCCAGGCTCACGGAATATGCGATCGGTGAGATTTCCTAAAATTCCACCCATCACAAGACCGAGTACAACTGCCCAGCCTTTTGATGTAAGCAAAGGTGTGTAATAAAGGATCCCAACAAAAACTGCGATTCCAAAAAAGGAGAGCAAGAGTGTTGCACCAGGTGCGAAAGAAAATGCAGCGCCTGAATTTCTGACAAAGTTAAGTTGAAAAAATGAACCAATGATTCTTACTGGGCCACGGTGTGAAAGTGCGCTTACGGCCCAAATTTTGGTGGCGAGATCGCTTATCCAGATGAGCCAGGCAACACCTAAGAGTGTGCGCCATACGCGCACTGTTAGCGCCGTTCTTCCTTCTGCTTGCAGATCATGCACAAAGTGGCCCGAGGGAATACTTGTAAACGGGCCTTTCCAATTGCATTTCCACATTCTTCGCAGTTTCCGTAACTCTTTGAATCAATTCGTTCTAGCGCCCGTTCTGTCTGCAAAACCATGTCTCGGGCATTTATTACTAATGACATCTCATGTTCACGTTCAAAAGTTTTTGTTCCGGCATCTGCCTGATCATCTCCGGCGCCTTCGCCAGATTCTTGAATGAGTGAATCCATTTCTACTTCAACTTTAGCTAGCTCTTCGCGCAAGCGAGAAAGCTCCTTTGCAATTTCGCTTCGAATACTCTTGAGCTCTGCAGCGCTCCATGGAGATTCGCTCTCGCTCACAACAATCGGTGTTGGCGCAACTTTAATTGGCTTCAATGGCGCAATCTTCTTGCCACTTTTTACCGGGCGTGGTGGAGGTGGCATAACCAAGCGACGCTCTTCAATAACCGGAGCAGCAACAGGTGCTGTGATCGTTGAGACAGAAACTGTTTGTGATTTCTCATCGACAGTCAAGGTTGTCTTAGATGGAAAAGGCTTACCTGGTGCTTTTTTAACTGGGATGCTTTTTACGGCCGCCTTTTTTGCTACAGCTTTTTTCACTGGAGCGGCCTTTTTTGCAGGCGCGGCTTTCTTGGCTGCTACTTTCTTTGCAGGCGCGGC
>CAIJYZ010000027.1 GCA_903825015.1 uncultured Actinomycetes bacterium | reverse complement strand
TTAGAAAGATTTTTAACTTTCTATTCTTTTCGAAAAACCGAGAAATCTTCTTCATTTCCTCAGAGTAGAACTAGCAACTCTCTGATTCAATGCTCGGTTGACTCTCAGCAACCCGAATTGAGTGAAGTAGTGTTAACTCTCGGCTTAATCCCTGTTGTACTCTACCTTTATGGAAAATTCAGACAAAGCCTTAGATACTGGAGCTAAACGAGTCTATGACGTAGCTCCATCAGAGATGTTTGGTGAGTTCATGAAAACCGGTTGGGCGCCAACTCCATTAGAGGGAATCACGCAAGATGAAGTGATTGCCTATTGTGTAAACCGCCGTACAGAACTTTCCGCTGCTTTTTCAGGATTACGCATTGTCTTACCAAGTGGAGGACCAAAACAGCGCAGCAATGATTGCGACTACCAATACCGTCCGCACAGTGCTTTTGCTTATTACACCGGTGTCCAAGGTGTTGAAGCACATCCTGACTCCGTTTTAGTAATGGAACCAAGCGGTGAAAACCACACACCAATTTTGTTTATCAATCCCCGATCAACACGTGACACCGATGCTTTTTACCGCGATGCAAAAAACGGTGAACTCTGGGTCGGTCGTCGCTTTACAACCGATGAAGCTTCACAGCGCTACGGCATTGATGTTCGCCCAATTTCTGAGTTAGAGGTTTTCTTGAAGGGTGGGGTTGCTGCTGCTCTGCATGGTTACGACGAAGTTGTGGATACAAAAGTAAAGAAACATCCACGTGATGAAGAGTTAATTAATTTTGTCTCTGTTGCCCGTCTTATTAAAGACGACTACGAAATCCGTGAAATGCAAAAAGCTGTTGATGCAACACACCGTGGCTTTAGCGATGTAATTCGAGTTCTGCCGGCAGCTACGCAAACTCCACGTGGAGAACGTGTCGTTGAAGCAGCATTTTTTGGTCGTGCCCGAGTCGAAGGAAATGATTTGGGTTACAGCACTATTGCAGCCAGCGGTTCACACGCATGTATTTTGCACTGGACACGCAACGATGGTGATGTAAGAAATGGCGATCTATTACTTCTCGATGCCGGTGTTGAAGTTGATTCTTATTACACCGCAGATATCACTCGAACCTTGCCGATTAGCGGCAAATTCTCGCCCGCTCAACGTGCGCTTTATATGTTGGTGTATGAATCACAAAAAGCAGGAATCGAAGCAATAAAGGCCGGTGTCCCATTTTTAGAAATTAACCGTGCCAGTCATACTGTTTTAGCCCAAGGCCTCATCGATATGGGGATTATCAAAATGAGCCTTGAAGAAGTTATGGATCCAGCAGTTGGTATTCATAAGCGTTGGACATTGCACGGAGTGAGCCACATGTTAGGAATGGATGTTCATGACTGCGCTCACGCGCGTGCCGAACAGTATCGCGACGGAGTTCTTGAAGCGGGAATGATTTTGACTGTAGAGCCGGGTCTATACATTCAACTAGATGACGAACTTTTCCCAGCCGAATATCGCGGTATCGGTATCCGCATAGAAGATGATGTCCTGGTGACTGAAACTGGTTATATAAACTTGAGTGAAAATATCCCTCATCACCCAGATGAGATTGAAAAATGGATGGCTTCTCTACGCTAAAGAGAGCCCAATCTGCGCAGCAAGTAAGCCAAAACCCAGTGATGCGCTTAAGTTGATGGCTGCAGCTGTGTAACGCTTAAGTTCATACGCTAAGAAGAAATCCAACATGAAAGTTGACCAAGTTGTAAATGCCCCAGCAAACCCAACTGCGAAAAGGGCGTGGGAATTAGTTGAGCTTTTCATTGTTAAACCAAATACAAATGAACCGATGATATTCACTGCAAAGATGCCATAAGGCTTGCTGGTGAATTTGCGAATGTACTGATCGATTGCAAAGCGTGCTGGTGCACCAACGGAGGCACCTAGGATCACCATTAAGGTTTTCATGCTCGCACCGGAATTATTTTCCTAGCGATAGGTAAAACTACAATAATTATTAACATTGAAAACATCACGTTATGAAAAAGGAACAACTGCCCACCGTCGTTGGGCTCCAAAGTTAAACCCATAACTGCAGAGAATGTTGTTAGCCCTGCACAAAATCCAGGCAACATGAAATGCCGTAGATCTTCATTTCCTCGACGCTGCATCAAAACGATGAGAAAAGTTGCTATCGCTACACCAATTAAATTTGCAGTTAAAGTTGCGTTACGTCCATCTTCTAGCGTTAACGTCAACCAATAACGAACGAGTGAACCAGCAACCCCGCCAAGTGAAACAAAAACTAAAGATTTCAGAGTGGCAGAGCTTTCTTTGTTACCCCTGAAACTAGACGGGTGACGATACTAATTACCAAGGCTGCTAATACTGCAGACCAGAAATTTGTAACATCTAGCTTGTCGCTCCATCTGGCAACTAGCATCAAGATTGCGGCGTTAACAACAACAAGGAATAAGCCAAGCGTCAAAATAACAGCTGGCAAAGTAAGTAGTTTCAAAAAACTACCAAGCGTTGCATTAAGCAGTCCAAAGAGAAGAGCAACCCACAAATATGTTGTGAAGCCACCCAAGACATCGATTCCGGGAATCAATGCTGTTGCTACCCAAAACGATAAAGCTAACGCTGCCCAGCGAAGGATTAATTTCATGTGCTAATTAAATACCCTCGCGCCTGCGAATCTTGGAACCTAACCAACGTGCTGGATCATATTTAATATCTACAACGCGCTCCTTCATAGGAATAATTGCGTTATCCGTGATGCGAATGTGTTCTGGACAGACTTCTGTACAGCATTTCGTGATGTTACACATTCCTAATCCGTGCTCTTCTTGAGCCGTCTTTTTACGGTTTCGCAACGTGTCCAATGGGTGCATATCAAGCTCTGCGATACGGATAAAGAAACGAGGTCCTGCAAAGGATTTCTTGTTCTCTTCATGGTCGCGGATTACGTGACATACGTTTTGGCATAAGAAACATTCGATGCATTTGCGAAACTCTTGACTTCGCTCAACATCTATTTGCTCCATGCGAGCATCGCCTGGTGCAAGATCTGCTGGATGTGCGTATGCAGGAATCTCCATTGCTTTCTTGTAGTTAAAAGATACGTCCGTGACCAAATCTTTAATTACTGGGAATGTGCGTAATGGTGTAACTGTGATTGTTTCGCCTTCAGGATATGAAGCAACTTGCGTCATACAAGCAAGGCGAGGTTTTCCATTAATCTCCATCGAACATGAACCGCACTTACCTGCTTTACAGTTCCAACGGACAGCTAAATCACCCATTTGGGTTGCTTGAACGCGGTGAATTACATCGAGAACAACTTCGCCCTCGTTGACATCTACCTGAACATCCTGAAGCGCACCAGAATCTTTATCTCCACGCCAGATACGAAGGTTAAGTTTGCGCGCCATTAGTTGGAACCGCCTTTCGCAATTTCTTCCGGTGTCATGTATTTCTCCAACTCATGTACATCAAAGAGATCGAATAGTTCCTTAGGCAATACTGGTAGAGCTTGTTCGCGAACATGAACTTGTGTGCCATCAAATGAAGAGATGTGATTAATCTGGCGCCACTTGTTATTCATTCCTGGGAAATCATCGCGTGTATGACCACCGCGTGACTCTTCGCGTTTGATTGCTGACTTTGCAGTGCTCTCAGCAACTAGCAACATATTGTCTAGATCAAAAGCTAAATGGAATCCTGGGTTGAACTTACGTCCGCCACTTACGGAAACATTTGCACTGCGCTTTCGGATATCTGCAATCTTTTCGATTGCACTACTTAATTCAGCACCAGTACGAATAATTCCGACCAAGTTATGTGCGACTTCCTGTAATTCTGCGTGCAAGGTGTAAGAGTTTTCGCCACCTTGACGATCAAATGGTGCTTGAATCTTGGCAGCTGCAGCGGTTATTGCTGCTTCGCTCACTGGATTCTTGCCGCTGTGCTTTACGTATTCGGCAGCTGATGCTCCTGCACGACGACCAAATACCAAGAGATCGGTTAATGAGTTTCCACCCAGACGGTTTGAACCATGCATTCCGCCAGCAACTTCACCAGCGGCATATAGACCTGGAACACCGACTGCGGCTGCAGTATCTGGCTCAACTTCAACTCCGCCCATGACGTAGTGGCATGTTGGACCAACTTCCATCGCTTCCTTTGTAATGTCAACGCCAGCTAATTCATAGAACTGGTGCCACATTGATGGAAGGCGCTTTTTAATAACTTCTGCAGATAAACGCTTTGAAACATCGAGGAATACACCGCCGTGTTCAGTTCCACGCCCTGCTTTAACTTCGCTATTAATTGCGCGTGCAACTTCATCACGTGGCAATAACTCAGGTGGACGGCGGTTGTTATCTTGATCTGTGTACCAACGATCGGCTTCTTCTGCATTGTCTGCATAAATACTCTTAAAGACTTCTGGAATGTAATTAAACATAAAACGTTCTCCGGCTGTGTTTGTTAAAACACCACCTTCACCACGAACTGATTCAGTAACTAAAATTCCACGAACTGATGGAGGCCAGACCATTCCTGTTGGGTGGAACTGTAAGAACTCCATGTCAACAAGGTTTGCTCCAGCTTTCAGAGCAAGTGCATGGCCATCGCCAGTGCCTTCCCATGAGTTAGAAGTAATTTTGAAAGTCTTGCCAACTCCACCTGTTGCAATAACTACAGCG
>CAIJYZ010000026.1 GCA_903825015.1 uncultured Actinomycetes bacterium | reverse complement strand
TCGATACTGTGGCCATATGTTCCTGCATTGCCTTCGCGCTGCATTAATGTATTGACGCATTCAGCTAAACCAAAAAGGCCAAACATCGCAGAGAACTTATCCAAATCAAGCAAACCTTCTTGCACCAACCAATTGCTTTCATAGAAACCTGACTCTTCAACCAAGTAGAGAATGCGAGACTCCATCAGCTCGGCTGTGAGATCTAGGTAGTACGGCAAAGTTGTCTCAAAGAACTTTTGGACCCCTGCGTCACATTCATCGGCGGTCAATTTGAGGTTAATCCGAACCAAGGTATGCGAACCACCACCGATTTTTAATGAGTTATAGCAGCTCACTGCCGCGTACTGCGGACCCAAATCACCCTGCATCATGACATCGTTTATGAAATGAGGTTTGCCGCAAGCAAAGACGGTATTAACTGCATCCAAAATGTAATCATCGCTTGTAAGAATTGGATCAACCTTTAGCGAGATATTAGGAACAACTTGAAGTAGTTCGCGTTCTAACTTGAAAATCATCTTAGATACTCGGTTATAAACTGGGCTTAAATTGGTATGCGCAAAGGCATCTGGAAACATGCGATCTAATGAGATCCAGAATCGCTTGAGCTTTGCATAGAGATCTTCATCGCTTACTGCATCGACGTAAGGGAGCAATAATGTATCGAGATCGCCAAAGTAAACGGGATAGCCAGTAATTGATGGAGTCGCCGAGTACACTATTAATAAGAAAGCCAGGGCATCATCAAAATCTTTAGCAGCTGGTAGTTCGAGGAAAACCGAACCGTTATCTAATACCTTTTTATAATCAGGTAATAAATATCGCGGACGGTAAGGGGCACTTCCTTCAAACATGTCACAAATTATTCGCTTCTCTAAAGCATCGGCACACTGCCTGCGTACTGGCGGTGCATCTAAAAGGTTTTCGGCAAGATTTGCCAGACTTGCTACACGTTGACGGTAGGTAAATTTAGGATCATTTACAACGCTACGGATATCTTCTAGTGAAGTCATGCTTGCATTTTAGTTTCATATGCAAAAAATAGTTTGGTAGAAGTCGCTTAAACCATCTTCCCGAGTGCTGGCACCTGAGGGTTAGTTCTCCAATTTATAGCCAAGGCCACGAATCGTCTGAATTAAAACTGGATTTGCAGGATCGGCTTCAATCTTTGAACGTAGACGCTTGATATGAACATCAAGGGTTTTTGTATCACCAAAGTAATCGCCGCCCCACACGCGATCAATTAACTGAGATCGAGTTAATACTCGACCAGCATTGCGCATTAGAAACTCAAGTAATTCAAACTCCTTGAGCGGAAGCCCAACGAGTGCACCATTAATAGTTGCTTGGTGACGAGCAGTGTCCAACTTAATCGGTCCAACAGATACAACATCAAGATCTGCAAATGAATCGTTATCTGGAATTCCACGGCGCAGAACAGCTTTGATTCGGGCAATGAGTTCGCGTGATGAATAAGGCTTTGTTACATAGTCATCAGCACCAAGTTCGAGACCAACGACCTTATCGATTTCTGCATCTTTTGCCGTCAACATAATGATGGGTACTTGTGATGTTGTACGAATTGTTCGGCAGACTTCAACGCCTGATACTTCTGGAATCATTAGGTCTAGCAAAATTAAATCAGCACCCTCTTTGGCAAAGGTATTAAGCGCTGCGCGACCATCTTCAGCAACACTTACTTCAAATCCCTCTTTTCCAAGAAGAAAAGCCAGAGCTTCAGAAAACGAGGACTCATCTTCGACGATTAGTATTTTTGTCATTGGGATATCTCCTGAGATGCTTCATAAATGGGTAGCCGGATTGAAAAAGTGCTTCCGACGTTTTCGACGCTCCAGACTTTTACTTCTCCACCATGTTTTGCTGCAACGTGCTTAACAATTGAAAGACCTAGACCGGTGCCACCAGTTTGGCGAGAGCGTGCGGGGTCAACTCGATAGAAGCGTTCGAAAATTCGATCTTGCTCAGATTCTGATATTCCAATCCCTTGATCAGTAACAGAAATATCTATGATGCCGGCAACTATGGCAGTTGTAACTGAAACTTTAGTGTTCTCGGGTGAATAGTTAATCGCATTTTCAATAAGATTATGTACAGCCATAATGAGTTGGTCTCGATCACCAAGCACCTTAGCTTCGCTATTTTCGAGATAGGTAACGGTAATATTGCGATTATCTGCGGTGATTTGGCATTGATCGATAGCTTCTCTAATGACATATTCAACGCTTACTTCTTGAGCTAATTGCAAAGGATCAGAATCTTGAACTCGGGAGAGATGAATAATTTCTTGCACCAAGTCTGTTAATCGCTTGGCCTCTGACTGCATCCTTGTTGCAAACTTAACAACAGACTCTGGGTCATCTTTAGAACCCAACACCGCTTCACTCAATAGCGAAAGTGCTCCAATTGGCGTCTTTAACTCATGTGAAATATTGGCAACAAAGTCACGTCGAACATCGTGGACACGCTGTGCTTCACTTTCATCGCTGATTAACACAAGAACTAAATCATCTTTAGTAAGTGGCATCACCTTTACGGTGAGCTCGTGCGTGCCTTCTCCGATCGGCCCTCGCGGAATCTCAATCTTTCCAACTTGTTGGTTATGAGTACGCCGAACAACTCGCACCGTAGCCAACAGTTCAGAGCTTTGGATGCGGCCATCTTTAAGAATCCCGAGGCTTTCAGCACCCGGGGTAATAAAAATTGGTACTTCGCCTGGAGCCAAGATCAAAGAATCTCCGTCGAGCATGCCCAAAGTTTCAATGAGCATCTCAGGCAGGGCTCTTGAGTCAGTTGGCTCTAACTCCCTGCGCAGGAACTTCATATGCAGAACTCTATAGGCTCAAAACACCAGTTTACCTTCCGTTCACTCAACCAAGGGTCTCTATTCATCACGCCCACATAGGTTTCGGGGCATGGCCCTCATTAGATCTGTATTCCAAGATGAGCTCGACAGCATTTCACAGTCACTAGTTGATCTGACTGAAATGGTCGCGCTCTCCATGACCAACGCAACAAATGCAATCTTAAATTGCGATCTTAAATTAGCAGAAGAAGTTATTGCTTCAGATGAAAAAATCGACGCTTTTCAACATGACATCGACACGGCAATTATTGACACTATTGCACGACAACAACCAGTTGCATCTGATCTACGTGCGCTGGTTACAGCGTTACGTATGGGCGCTGACTTGGAGCGCATGGGCGACCTGTCGAATCACATTGCTAAGGTTGCGCGTCTTCGCCATCCAGAGTGTGCCATCCCCGCAGAACTCACAGAACTTATTAAGTCACTAGGTGACTACTCTGTTTCAATTACTAAAAAAGTTAGCATAGTAATTTCAAGTCGCGATACTGACTTAGCACTTGAAGTAGAACGCGATGACGATGTCATTGATGAGATTCACAGAAAATTGATCGGTTCTCTGGTAAACCCCCAAATGAGTTATAACATTGAAAAAGCCATTGATTTAACCTTGATTGGACGTTATTACGAACGTTATGCAGACCACGCGGTTTCAGTATCTCGACGTGTTTATTTCCTAGTTACTGGAAAGTATCCGGCTTAATCTATGTCGACTCAAGAGCTCGTTATTCCAGTAGCACGTGAAATCCATACTGAGCCACGTCGTTCAGACAAAGTTTTTCGTGGTGTAGTTACTGGTGGGGGATTATCTTCATTAGCAATTCTCGGATTAATTGCGATTTTTCTTGCATATCGCGGATATGAAGTCTTGCGCCAAGAAGGCATTGGCTTTATCACTCACTCTGATTGGGCCATATCAACCGATGATGCTGGAAACGTTATTGAGAGCCACTTTGGATTAGCTGCCATGTTAGTTGGAACAATTTTATGTTCCTTTATAGCCGTCGTGATTGCGGTGCCGATATCGGTATTTTCAGCGTTATTCCTTAACTTTTACGCACCTAGCTGGCTAAAAAAATTCCTAATTACCATTATCGACATGATGGCCGCCTTCCCATCAATTCTCTTTGGAATTTGGGGTTTCCTAGTCCTAATGCCAAGTGTTGAATACTGGGCAAAGCTTTTACATCGCTATCTAGGCTTTATTCCGATTTTTGATATGCAAGTGCCGGTATTTACTCGTTCACCATTCGTTGCAGGTGTAGTTCTTGCAATCATGATTATTCCGATTATCACTTCAGTATCTCGAGAAATCTTTTCTCAAGCGCCTCTGGATCGAATTCAAGCGGCATATGCACTTGGTGCAACACGTTGGGCGATGATTAAAGCCGTAGTGATTCCTCATGGCCGAAGTGGTGTTATTGGCGGAGCGATGCTTGGCCTTGGACGTGCAATGGGTGAGACTGTTGCGGTATTTACTGTGCTCAATATCGTTTTCCAAGTTAACTGGCAGATGTTGCTTGGAGCCGGCGGAAACGTGGCTTCACTCATTATTCTTAAATTTGGCGATGCTAGTCCTTATGAAATTAAGGCATTAATGGCCGCTGGCTTAATTCTCTTTCTGCTTACACTTATTGTGAATGCAATGGCTAACTTAATTGTTAAAACAACTGGAAAGTCTGGTCGCTAAAATGACAATGACGCCGGCACCAACAAAACCTTGGGCTGCATCACCAAAGGATCGAATGATTGATGGTGCAATTTTTTCTTCCGCGCTATTGAGCTCTTATCTAACTGTCTTAGCAACTCCTATGAAAGGCAAGCTTGCATACTTTGCCTGCTTCTTTATTGCTTATGCAATTCTCACAACTGCTTTCAAGGGGGTTCAGCGCGGAAACGCAGCTGCAAAGGATGCACTAGTAAATTCTTTAGTTGCAATCGGTGCAATAGTTACCGTGATTCCTGCAGCAAGTATTTTGGCAACGGTGCTTAAAAAAGGTTTACCAGGTATAAGTTTTGGTCTCTTTACGCATGACATGGCTTTGGCTACTCCAACAGATCCGCTATCTAATGGCGGTCTATTGCATGCAATAACCGGAACGCTAACGTTAATGGCACTTTCTCTTGTGATGAGTGTTCCTATTGGAATTTTAACTGCGCTTTACTTGACTGAAATTAAAGGACGCTTCACAGGTCCGATTCGCTTTCTTGTTCAAGCAATGAGTGGTGTGCCTTCGATCGTTGCTGGACTATTTATTCTTTCTGCGATTTTGTATCCAATTACTAAAGCCTATTCAGGATTTATGGGCGCGCTTGCACTTAGTATTTTGATGATTCCAACGATTGCTCGAACCTCTGAAGAAGTCTTGAATTTGATTCCTAATGATCTGCGCGAAGCCGGAACGGCACTTGGCGGCACACAGTGGCGCACGGTTGCAATGATTGTTCTACCGGCAGCGAAAAGTGGTTTAGTAACTGCAGTTATTTTGGGAGTTGCACGTATCGCTGGTGAGACCGCTCCAATTCTTCTTCTTACTGGCGGTGGCGACAAAGTTAATCCCAATGCTTTCAATGGCCCAATGGGCTCGTTGCCGTATTACATCTGGAAATCATTTAATGCTGGTTCACCTGAAGCAATTACACGCGCTTGGGCCGGACTTTTGGTTCTTGTTGGGTTAGTTCTATTCCTCTTTACTTCTGCTCGCTTTTTGGGCTCACGAAAGGTTTCAAAATGACAACCTCACATGAAAGCGAGAATCAAGAAATGCAGACATCGGTAAAGCCATCTTCATTGGCAGATGTTGCGAACGCCAAGACACCTAAGGTGCCTGGTACAGCAGCTCTTGGCACTGGTCTTGAGACACGTGGCGTACATGCATGGTTTGGTAAGCACCACGCGCTTTCCAATGTTTCACTAGATTTTGCAGCCGGAACTGTTACGGCACTGATCGGGCCATCCGGCTGTGGTAAATCTACTTTCATTCGCACAATCAACCGCATGCATGAATTTATTCCAGGGGCGGCGATGGCCGGTGAGGTTTTACTTGATGGTAAAGATGTTTATGCACCCGGTACAGATGTAACCAAGATTCGTTTACAAATAGGAATGGTTTTTCAGAAACCAAATCCATTTCCTTCCATGACTATCGGTGAAAACGTTTTGTCAGGTTTAAAACTTGCTCAACTTAAAGTAGATAACAAAGATGATTTGCTCGAAGAATGTTTAGAGCGTGCAGGCTTATGGAGTGAAGTAAAGGATCGCTTAGGTGCACATGGCGGTTCACTCTCCGGTGGTCAGCAGCAGCGTTTGTGTATCGCACGTGCACTTGCCGTTCGCCCGCAGGTCCTTCTTATGGATGAACCATGTTCTGCTCTTGACCCAGGATCAACGCTTCGCATCGAAGACACAATCCGTCATCTTTCAGACACAATGACAATCATCATCGTGACTCACAATATGCAGCAGGCAGCGCGCGTTTCTGACTACACAGCTTTCTTCTTATCTGATGGTGGTCCTGGTCAAATGATCGAGGTCGCACCGACTAGTGAAATCTTCTCTCGCCCTCAGGATTCGCGAACTGAAAGCTATGTCACCGGCCGCTTCGGCTAATCGACACCATTTGTTCACCTAAAGGTTGAACTGCGTTAAACCAGTACCCCTCATCAGTTAACTCTGGCTCCATAGGTTTCACTGTGTAGTTCATATCAAAACCTATGAGGAGAAATAAATGAGAATTTCAAAGCTCGCGAAAGTTGCAGCACTTGCACTCGCGTTCGGCCTAGTAGCAGGCACACCAGCATATGCAGTTGATCTTCAAGGTTCTGGAGCTTCTTTCCCAGCCCTACTTATCGAAGGTTGCAAGGCTGGATTC
>CAIJYZ010000025.1 GCA_903825015.1 uncultured Actinomycetes bacterium | reverse complement strand
GCGTAAACCCGTGCGGTTGCTCGGATCTACATCCCGATCAATGCGGAACAGCGTTACTGGTCCTGTTTTGAGCGGAAAATTACCTGCAACACCTAATTTGCGGTTGCAGTGAATTGATTGTGTTGCATTTTTTGGATCAGCAGCCAGCTTTGTTGCTGCCGAACCACAGTGCCACAATCTTACTAACCCTTGTGATGCATCAAGATCAACAATATCTACCAAGTAGTTTTCATCTGAACCTAATGACTCACAGACCATCATTGTTACTGCACCAAGAACATCTCGTTCGCATGTAGTAACAGTTCCTCGATCAGATAAACGACCAAGAGAAGAGCAGATACAAGCTCCCATCTCTGTTGGAAATTCAGGCCAGCAACGAATTGCGATTGCATCAAGAAGTTCTTCTGCTCGCCATTCATCAAGTGCAACTTCAACACCATAAACTTTTTTTGCTTCATCTACGTTGACTGATGCAAGTGAAGGTTGTGCAGTAACTGCATTTGCATAAGCCAGTTCACGCGCCTCGTCTTTAACTTCAGAGATTTTTCCAAAAGCATCGTCAATTGTTATTTGGCGAATATCTAATCCAAATAATGAGCGAATTTGCTGTGCGTCATATACACATGGAGTGAAGCCGACAGGTGCGTCACCGACAGCACCAATCTTCTTTCCTTTGAGCCAGTCAAAAGCTTTTTGTGCTTCCTCTGTAGTTGAAAGTTCACCGATAATACTTGGCGGCGTATTTGCCTCTGGCATTTTCCCTGCGAGCGCATCTTTTATTGCTGCGCGCACATGTGGTTCTTCAGCATTTCCATGAATGTGTCGTATCGATTGACCAACATTCATTAATGCATGAGCTGCAAGATTAACGCCGCACATTGAATTCAATTTTAATCTCTCGCCGACTTCACCCGGTTCGCGCATAGACCAACCCAGCACCGGACCATTTACTTTGCCTAACAATTCAACTGCTGGTGAAGCATCTGAAAACGATGCCATAAATAAAATATGTAGATCTGCATCAGGAAGTTTGACTGCGGCAACATCTTCAACTGTCATTACTAATTCATGTGGGCCGACTACTTCGGCACCTAGTTCAATCAATAAGGCTCGTGCACTATCGAAATTGGCCTGTGCACAGCCGAGGTCAAAGGTAGGCCGCGCTAGCGCGACCAGAGCGACAGTGCTCATAAAACCCCCAAGTGGTAAGACCTCTTGGAGGAGGGTGCCACTCTAAATACGGCTAGTCAATGGTAAATGAGGCATTTTGCGCTTTGTTATAGGACCGTAATAAGGGCTACTTTTTTAGTAGAAATGGTCTGGTCCGACCATTGACTTCAAATGCCGGCCACTGTTGGTCAATTGTGAGAATCTCTACGCCTGATTGTGTGGCAAGAATTGTGTCCTCAGCCTTCCAGCCTTTACCTGTCGGGTTCCAACCGATCGGCTGATTCGCAAGAATTATGCGCGAAGTTGTGGGATTAGCGGTCCAATCGCGCGGCAAAAAGCCAGTCGGTCCGCCTTGATGATGCTTGCTCCACTCATCAGCATCAAAACCGTTAAGTGGGTATGCGGCAATAGCGGCATTTAAAGGTTCGGAAAAAGGGCGGCCAACAATCGTGGCATCCAACATCGCAGCTTCAACCTTGAAAATTGATGCGTACTCATTAACTAATGAATCTGAGGTCTCACCAAAAGTAACAATACGGGTAATTGTGGCGATGAGACCTTTTCGCTTAGCGCAAATAGAAGCTGAGACACGATTACCAACTACTGTCATAGTTGGAAGGGCGTGACGATATTTTTGAACTCGATCCTCCCCTGCCACACCAAGATAGGCAATCTCTAAATCTGCGCGCCATAGCGATTGTGTGATTCTGCCCGCGATATCAATTTCTCGATCAGAACTTAAACTCTCTTTCATCGCATTACCCAAAGCCTCTGCAGAATCAACACACATCTGCTTATATCGTTCCACATCTTCTGCAATAAGTGATTCCCGAATCAATTCAATTTCTGTGCCTAAATCTAAACGATCCGCCCCTGATTGATCACTTCCAACTTTTTGACCAGCTGGCAGATACGAATCACGACCCTCTGTCCATTTAATAATTTTTACTGAAATTTCCTCTGGAAACTCTTCGGCAATTAAACGTGGGGCTTCGATGACATTCGTTACTGCCATCGCGCCATCAGATGTAATTATCAAATCAAAACAAGCTGCATCAATCGTTGTTGGTACATGTACCCGGCCGGCAATTGCCCAAGCAAGGTTTGGATTACGGCGCAAAACGATTGCATCCAACTTCTTAGTTGCCATTAAATCTCGGAGAGGCTGAATCCTTTTGTCAAAAAAACTCATGTTATGAATTTATAACCTTCCCGCTTGGTGCACACGTTTTAAGAACTCTTGGGTCTTTGGATTTTTTGGAGCATGTAACACATCTTGTGCCGAACCACGTTCGAGAATATTTCCTGATTCTAAGAAGCAGACTTCATCGGCAACTTGTGTTGCAAAGCCCATCTCATGTGTAGCTAAGACCATCGTCATTCCATCGCTTTTTAAATCGCGAACAATGCTTAAAACTTCATTAACTAAAACTGGATCTAGGGCAGAAGTTATTTCATCGAGCAAGAGCAAGCGTGGATTGAGCGCAAGGGAGCGAATAATCGCTACGCGTTGCTGCTGTCCCCCACTTAAGCGATCTGGGTATTGATCGGCCTTATCCGCTAAATCAAAACGCTTGAGCAGAGCTAGGGCTGCAGTAATTGCTTTATCTTTATTTTTGCCCTGAACTTTCATCGGAGCCAATGTGATGTTTTCAAGAACAGTCTTGTGTGGGAACAAATTAAAAGATTGGAAAACCATTCCTAACTTACGGCGAACTTCATCAACATTAATCAATGGATCTGAAATTTCTTCTCCATCTAAAAAGATCTGACCATCATCGATTGATTCCAACAAGTTAATGCAACGCAATAAAGTTGATTTTCCAGAACCAGAAGCGCCGATTAAAACGGTTGCAGTGTGCTCAGGAACCGCTAACGAAAGATTATTGAGTACAAGTTCACTTCCAAAGGATTTACGAACATTGCTTATTGCAAGGACATCGGCCATTAGATGGCTCCTTCAGCACTTTGTGCGTTGCTACGTTGACGAATCGCGCGATCTGTATATCGAGTCATTGGGATAGTGATGAGCAAGAACATAATCGCTGCTACGACATATGGTGTGTAATTAAAAGTTCTTGAGGCGTTTATCTGTGCTGCTCGAACTGCATCTGTTACTCCAAGAATTGAAACTAGGCCTGTGTCTTTCAGAAGTGAAACAAAGTCATTAAGAAGTGGTGGGACCACACGGCGAATAGCTTGAGGCAAAACCACGTATCTCATAGTTTGACCTGAAGTTAATCCAAGTGATCGTGCAGCGGCACGTTGGCTCGGATGGATAGAAAGAATTCCGCTTCGAATAACTTCGGCAACGTAAGCGGAGTATGTAAGAACAACTGCAACAGTACCTAGAAAAATGACATTGCTTGGTATGCCCTTTAACTGAAGCGCTGGAACACCAAATCCAACAAGCAAGATAATCAAGATCAGAGGTGCACCACGGAAAATATCAACATAGGCAGTTGCCAGAAATCTAAAAGGTGTCAGTGCTGGAGACTTTGTCGTGCGCAATAAAGCAAGACACAATGCAATCACTCCGATGCAAAATCCACCGATGAAAGTCAGTTGCAGATTAATCCAAAGTCCTGCAATAACCGTTGGGAACACTTCCCGGCCATATCCAATGTCAAAGAAAGTCTTTTTAACAACGGCCCAACCAGGAGAAGTTATTGTGATGCTGATGAGAGTTCCAAGGACCAACAATGATGAAACTGCGGCAATGGTTGCTTGCCGTCTACTTATTCGCTTGCGGGCCCCGCGTCTTTCTATTTCACGTGAGCTTGGCGACCAAGCAGAGTTAATTCGCTCTGACATGGTCGCCAAACTACCGTGTTTACTACGTTTTTACGCTTATGGCTTCAATACTGGCGCGCCAGCATCGGCTGCAAGCCACTTATCAGTGATTGTGGCAAGAGTTCCATCAGCAGTAATTGCATCGACAGCACCGGTAACACATGAAGTCAGTTTGCTGCCCTTAGTTAGCAAGAGACCGAACTGATCGCCTGAACCAGTTGATGGCAACTGGCCAACAATGATTCCATTTGGAACTTCAACACCTGAAAGATAGAAAGCAGTTGGAAGATCTACTACCAAACCATCAATCTGCTTGTTCTTTAGTGCTGATACTGCTGCAGCATTGTCATTAAACACTTGTGGCTTTCCACCGATTTGAGTACTGATTGCATCAAGTGATGTTGTGCCAACAGCTGCGCCAAGCTTTGCATCCTTAAGATCTGCAAGTGATGACTTCCCATCAATTTTGCTGCCCTTGTAAGAAACGATTGCCTGTGGAGCTGTGTAGTAAGGAGATGAGAAATCAACTGCAGTTTGGCGCTCTGGTGTAATCGAGAACTGCTGCAAATTAAAGTCGAATGTCTTATCACCAGGTGTTACAGCTGAATCAAATGTTGTACGTACCCATACAACTTCATCATTTGTAAATCCAAGTTGTTTGGCAACTGCGTATGCAACTGCAGCTTCGAATCCATCTCCAGATTCTGGTTTATCATCGATAACATATGGATAGTAAGCAGGTTCACCAGTAGCAATAGTCAACTTGCCTGCAGTGACAGTTGCAAGATCTGCCTTTGCACATGATGCTGCTGACTCTTCACTAGTTGCTGAATCGCTCTTTGCGCAGCCAGATAAAGTGAGTGCAGCTGCAATGACTACAACTGCGAAAATTCCGAAACGTTTCTTCACAATAACTCCTCAAGGTGGATGGATATAACCGAAGGCTATTGAGGGCATTTGAAGATGTCTACACGCTACATATTTGCAAAAAGCCACCTAATGAAAGGCGGCTTAATGATGGTGGCGGGTGAAGGATTTGAACCTTCGAAGGCAGAGCCGGGGGATTTACAGTCCCCTCCCATTGGCCGCTCGGGCAACCCGCCAGGGTCAAACAAGTACTG
>CAIJYZ010000024.1 GCA_903825015.1 uncultured Actinomycetes bacterium | reverse complement strand
TTAATACGTTGCTCATATCAACTTCTTTTCTATCAAGAACTCCACCAGTTTTTGGCTGGCTGTTCCATCATCGGTTACAACTACACCTGCAGCACGTGGTGGACGCGGAGCAGAATCGATTACCGTTGTCCAAGCTGTTGGTGATTCAACGCCAGTGCTAGCAAAATTACGGATATCGATGGTTTTTTTCTTAGCGGCCATAATGCCTTTAAAAGATGGATAACGTGGTTCGTTAATTTTTTCTACAACACTTACAACACAAGGCAATTGCGCGACAATCTCATCAACCCCAGCCTCTGTTACGCGCGTGATTGAAAGTTTGGAAGCCGCAGGATCAACCTCTACCTTTGATGCGAAAGTTAGCTGAGCCCATCCCAGTTTTTCGCTAATCATTGCTGGCACGACGCTCATTCGCGCATCGGTTGATTCAGTGCCGCAGAAAACAATGTCGAACTGTTCTTTTGCAATGACGCTTGCTAACACTTTGGCCGTAACAAGAGCATCAGCACCTGCAAGTGCTGGATCACTGATTAGGATCGCGCCATTTGCACCCATAGAAAGTGCTTTACGAATCGCCTCAGTCGCGCGCTCAGGTCCCATTGAAATCAAGGTGACCGTGTTTGCGCCACCATCTTCATTACCGCCATGGGCTTCTGCGATACGCAACGCCTCTTCAACGGCATATTCATCTAAGTCGTTGAGCACAGCATCGACATTGGCGCGATCGAGTAAACCATCGACCATTTTCTTTTCAGCCCATGAATCGGGAACTTGCTTAACGCAGACGGCGATCTTCATTGGCATAGGTTACTGGCCAGTAACCCTCACCGCCATCACTTGCCTAAGATTTCACGCCAGATTTGCCAACACGTAACCTCAATGTGAAGTTGAGTCTTTAAAGCTGCCTGAACATTAGGCCCATGAGTACACCGATTCGTGTGGTGATTGTGACTGAGTCCTTCCTGCCTCAAATTAATGGTGTCACCAACTCAGTACTTCGAATTCTGGAGCATTTAAAAGCCCAAGGTCATCAAGGCCTTGTCATCGCCCCTGAAAGTGCTGATGGGCCCAAAGAGTTTGCTGGCTTTCGCATCAAGCGAGTTCCAAGTCTTGAAATGAAGGGTTTGATTCCGTTGGCATTTCCTCAACGCAATCTAGAGCAACTCATCGATGGGTTTGCACCGGATGTAATTCATTTAGCTTCACCGATTTTTCTCGGAAAATATGTAACCAAAATTGCGCAGAAATTAGAGATTCCAACGTTGTCTGTTTATCAAACAGATATTGCTGGATTTGCCCGCCATTACGGATTAACAATTGCTCACAACTCATTGAAGAAATGGGTCGCAAAGATTCACTCTGCAAGTGATCGCACTTTGGCACCCTCTCTTTGGTCTTGCAATGATTTGATTCAAAGTGGAGTTAAGAATGTGCATCTTTGGCAGCGCGGTATTGATTCAACACGATTTGCACCAAATAGACGCGATATCGAATTACGCGGTGCAATTCTAGGCGCTCGCCCTGACCGAAAGATTGTTGGCTATGTCGGAAGACTTGCTAATGAAAAACGAATCGATGATTTGGCAGTTCTCGATGCTCGCGATGATATTCAACTTGTGATTGTTGGCGACGGTCCCGCACGTGCACGCTTAGAAAAAACCTTGCCTAACGCTTTCTTTGCTGGCTATCAAAGTGGTGACGACCTAGCTCGCTACTACGCCTCTCTTGACTACTTTGTGCATACTGGAAAACATGAAACTTTTTGTCAATCGATTCAAGAAGCACTTGCATCTGGTGTCCCTGTAATTGCTCCAAACTCTGGAGGGCCTTTAGACCTTGTAAAGCACGGATGGACTGGCTATTTAATTGACACCGCTGATTCAGTTGCCTTAAACAGAGCAGTAAATATGTTGATCCACCTGCAAGATCCATTGATTCTGCAAAAGCGCACCCGCGAATCAGTTATCGAACGTAATTGGCAATTAGTAAATAGCCAGCTAATAAGCCATTACCGAGAGCTCATGCATCAAGAGTCCCAGCTACTAAAGGAAAACGTCGCGTGAAAATAGTTCATATTGCCAATTTCTATGGACCTAAATCGGGTGGAATCAAAACAACATTGCATCAGTTAGGCACTGGCTATGTAGCACGCGGGCATAATTTTACCTACATAGTTCCGGGTACTGGCTTTTTCTGTGAAGAATCCACAAGTGGTACGAAGATTACGCTTCCATCATTTGAAATTCCCTTTAGCGGTGGCTATCGCATTATTCGAAACAACCGAGACGTTAAAAAATTACTAATTACTTTGAAGCCTGATGTACTAGAGATATCTGATCGTTTTACTCTATCGAAAATTGGGGCATGGGCGGGACAGAGAAATATCGCAGCCGTTGTATTTAGCCATGAAACCTTAAGTGGTTTAGCCAAAAACTACTTTCCTTTCTCATTAAAACGCGTTGTTGATTGGCACAATCGCCGGCTTTCTTCACGGTTCAAACATGTGATTACTACTACCGAATTTGCCTCAAAAGAGTTTGAAGATATCAAGACAACAAACTTGGTACGAGTTCCGCTAGGCGTTGATTTAGATAAGTTTTCACCTTTCTTGCGAAATGAAAGCTTTCGTAAGGATCTGTTACAAGGTGCAGATGTCTTGTTAGTCCATTGCGGTCGCATGTCGCGTGAAAAACATCCAGCCCGATCTATTGAAGCATTGAAGATTTTGATCGAACGTGGAGTCAATGCACGATTAATCTATGTAGGCATTGGTCCTATGTATGTTGACCTTCGCGAAAAAAGCAAAAATCTTCCGGTAACTTTTTTAGGTTATATTGCCGATCGAGAACGACTTGCAGAAATCCTCGCGTCTGCTGATGTATCACTTGCCCCAGGACCGATTGAAACTTTCTGCTTAGCTGCCCTTGAATCATTGGCGGCAGGTACACCAGTAGTTGCTTCAAACACCAGCGCCGTTGGTGAATTTTTATTGCTAAATACTTCTGAACCAGTCGGAGCTATCGCCGGCAACACTGGTCATGAGTTCGCAAATGCAATTGAACAAGTTCTGCAACTGCGACAAGATCCAACTCTATCCGCACGATGTTTTCACCAAGCTGAAAACTTTCCTTGGAGTGCCACGCTATCGCTGATGCTCAAACTTCATGGAGATAGTACAAAGGCTTCTCGAAGATTACGGGTGGCTTGAATGGAGCGCGTTGCAGTTTTTGCAGTAATGGGAGATAGCGCCGCATCGGGTGTTGGCGATACCGACAGCAATGGCATCTCTAGGGGCTGGAGTTATTACTTAGCAAAAAACTTTGAACATCCATTGGTCTATGTCAACCTTTCTAGACCTGGCGCTAAATCTGATGAAGTTCTATTGGACCAACTTCCAAAAGTGATTCTTCACCAGCCAACCATCACCGCGGTGATAGTTGGCGGAAATGATGCGCTTCGAAATGGATTTTCGCCAGAGCAACTTCACCAAAATCTGCGATCAACAATCAAGGCACTCAAGGCAATTGGTTCGGAAGTTTTACTACTGCAACTGCATGATCCAACATTGATTGTTCCGATGCCAAAGACATTGGGAGCAGTTCTTAGCCGGCGAATCAATGCAGTAAACCAAGTCACTCAAGCGATAGCTGCAGAGTTTGGTTCGAAGATTTTACGTACGCGCGAACTTGAAGGAATTTATGAAAGAAAAGTCTGGCACATTGACCGTATGCATCCATCAAAGTTCGGTCATCAACTTCTAGCGCATCATTTTCGTGAGATGTTGTGCAATAACTGGGAAATCGCACCAATTACTTTCGAACCAATTGCACCAAAGCCAAAATCGGAATCAATCAAATGGATGCTAAGAAATGGAACTCCCTGGTTTCTTAAGCGCTCTGTTGACCTGTTACCTGCAGCACTTTATTTAATAGGCTGCGAATACGTCAGAAGGATTTTTAAGCAAAATCAAGAAACAACTGCGCTGATTTACTATCCAGAGTTTGTGAATCATCGCGAGGCTGGCCTGCTCGAGGTCTTTGAAGAGCGGGTGTCGTAACACAAAGGCTTCCATTTCACGGCATTATTACGCCGTGCTTCCTGCAGATCCCCGAACCCTTGGCGCAACCGTTACTGATGGCGGAACAAACTTTGCCATCTGGTCCAACGCCGCCGATGCAGTTGAGCTCTGCCTATTTAATGAGGTCAATGGCAAATTAGTTGAGACTCGTTTTGCGATGTCACATCGCAATGGACCGATTTGGCATGGCTATTTAGCTGGAGTTCGCCCAGGACAGCGATATGGATATCGCGTATACGGTCCATGGCAACCTGAATATGGTGTTCGATTTAACGCTGCTAAATTATTAATCGATCCTTACACGCACGTACTTGATGGCCAACTGCAGTATGTTCCCGAAATTTTCGGCCATGTTTCCTCCGATGGTGTTGGAACTGGCGATGTAAACGTGCGAGATGGTCGCGATAGCGCGGGCAAAGTTCCGTACAGCGTTGTCACCAATCACCGCACTCGCGAAATTCAAAGGCCTCTCGTACCCTGGGCCAAGACAACTATTTATGAGGCCCATGTCCAGGGATTAACTGCCAAGAATTTAGAGATACCCGAACATGAACGTGGAACATATAAGGGCCTTGGTCATCCATCCACAATTGCGCATTTGAAATCAT
The DNA here is from genome assembly GCA_903825015.1 of uncultured Actinomycetes bacterium. Lineage (GTDB taxonomy): Bacteria > Actinomycetota > Actinomycetes > Nanopelagicales > Nanopelagicaceae > Planktophila. The sequence goes on along the minus strand of CAIJYZ010000024.1, from coordinate 5,590 downwards.
TAGGAATCACCGCACTAGAACTATTGCCGATTGCAGCATCGGTTACTGAGCCAAGCATTTATGAACGTGGCCGTAAGAATTATTGGGGATACAACTCGTTAGCTTTTTCTGCACCAAATGCAGCCTATGCATCTACCTCTGATCCAATTAGCGAACTTCAGTGGGCCGTTGATCAACTACATAGCGCCGGCATCGAAGTTATTTTAGATGTTGTCTACAACCACACTGCCGAAGGTGGTGTGGGGGGACCAACGCTTTCTTATAAGGGAATCGATAACAAGGCGTACTACCGTCAAGATTCCCACGGAAATTACGTTGATGTAACTGGATGCGGCAATACTTTTGCAGCTAGTAATCCTCACGCGGTGCGCCAAATTATTGATTCATTGCGGTGGTGGGTAGAAGTAGTTGGAGTCGATGGATTCAGATTTGATTTAGCAACGGCGCTCTACACAAGCAATAGTGCCTTCAACTCTTCGCTCATGTCATCTATCGAATCTGATTCAGTTTTGCGTAACTTTAAAATGATTGCAGAACCTTGGGATATTTCGCGTTATGCCCTTGGAGATTTTCCTCATCCATGGCGTGAATGGAACGATGCCTATCGCGACTCGGTACGCCAATTCTGGTTGGGCGATTTAGCGCGCGGTTATGGAGAAGGTGTTTCAGATATAGCAAATAGTATTAGTGGCTCTAGCTCAATCTTTCATTATCGCGGGCCAACTTCATCGATTAACTTCCTTGCCGCCCATGACGGCTTTACTTTGCACGACATGGTCACCTATAACAGCAAACACAATGAGGCAAATAAAGAAAACAACGCCGATGGCAATGACACCAATAGATCCTGGAACGTTGGAATCGAAGGTGAAACCGATGATTTAGGCGTTGACACAATTCGTCACTGGCTAAAAAAATCGATGTTGGCAACTTTGATGTTGTCTTCTGGTGTTCCAATGCTCAACATGGGTGATGAAGTCAGTCGTTCGCAAAATGGTTCAAACAACGCATACTCATTACCCATCAATCACAAAGAAGAAAGTGATGCTTCATTTAACGGTGGTTGGGCACTTTCTTGGGACTTAGATGAAAAGGAAAAAGATATTTTGGCATCGGTGCAAGAGCTTGCCAAGATTCGCGAAACTTATTTGGCAGATGTTGCATCTGAGTTTTTTACCGGAATCGTTGATCAAGGAACTTCTCGAAAAGATATTGCTTGGTTCTCATTAGGTGGTCGCGAAATGGGCGATAATCATTGGCAAGATGAAGAAAAGCGCAGCATCACAGTTTTTGTTGAAGCCGATCCAAAACGGGGACTCCTTCTGCTCATGAACTCATCAACTGCAGAAACTATATTTACATTGCCAGATAACACATGGGGCGAATCTTTCCGATGTATTTTCGATGCTTCAAAAGATGTCGCAACTTACGAGCCTGCAATTGCCGCTCCTCAAGCAAAAATCTCGGTGCCCCAACACAGTGCTCAGGTTTGGTTAGTTACTCGTACTAGGTAGTAATCGCTGTTTTCCAGTAAAGTAATAAACGTGTTAGCAATAATTGCTCCGGGGCAAGGTTCCCAAACTCCAGGAATGTTTAACTCTTGGATTACTAATCCCGAACTTCACCAACTTTTATCTCAGTGGTCTATGCGCATTGATCTGGATTTACTGCGTTTAGGTACAACAGCTGATGCCGAAGAGATTAAAGACACTACCAACGCACAGCCACTCATTGTCGCTGCATCACTTTTAGGTGCACATGCACTTGGTATTAGAAAATTTGCTTATACATCCGGACACTCAGTTGGTGAATTAGCTGCAGCTGCACTCAGCGGTGCTATCAGCCATGAAGATGCACTGCGACTAGTTCGCGCACGTGGAATCGAAATGGCAAAAGCTGCTGCCCAATCTCCTGCTGGAATGTCGGCGGTGCTTGGCGGAGATCGTGATTTAGTTTTAAGTACGTTGGCCACACTCAATCTCGTTGCAGCAAATGACAATGGCGCAGGACAGATTGTTGCTGCCGGTGATTTAGCCGCCCTTGCCGCACTTTTGGAAAACCCGCCTGAAGGATCGCGAGTTCGGGCATTGGCCGTTGCTGGTGCTTTTCATACTAAATACATGTCCCCTGCCGTTGAACCACTTCGTGCAATGGCCGCAACAGTTACTACTTCGCCGACAAAAATTGCAGTTATTTCAAATAAAGATGGCGAAGTTGTAAGTGATGGCGCCGAAGTTTTAAACCGTATTGTTAATCAGATTGCTAATCCGGTGCGCTGGGATTTATGCATGCAAGCCCTTAAAAACTTAGGCGTAACGGGTGTCATTGAATTGCCACCTGCCGGAACTCTGGTTGGCTTACTCAAGCGCGGTGCACCAGAAATCGAAACCTTCGCCCTGAAAACAGCCGATGATGTAGCAGCGGCTAAAGAGTTCGCAGGAAGGCATGCATGATTATCAAATCATCTCCCACAACAAATAGCCAGATTCTTTCGGTTGGTTCATATCGACCAAAGCGATTGGTGCCTAACTCCGAAATCGTTGATCGCATCGAATCAAGTGATGAATGGATTCAACAGCGCACCGGAATTCAATCCCGTCGTTTTGCTGGCCCTGATGAAAGCGTTATTACGATGGCCAAAGCAGCTTGTGAAAGCGCACTCGAGCGCGCAAATCTTACGATGGCCGATATCGATACTTTAATTCTTTCTACTATTTCATATCCATATCAAGCACCTAGTGCTGCTACCGAGCTAATTAATGAGCTGGGTAACCCTAAGGCTGCCGCTTTTGATATCAGTGCTGCTTGCGCAGGTTTTTGTTATGGCGTTGGCATGGCCAGTGATTTAGTGCGCGGTGGTACTTCTAAGAATGTTTTAGTCGTTGGTGTTGAAAAACTTTCAGACTTTACTGATCCAGATGATCGCGCAACTGCATTTATCTTTGCCGACGGGGCTGGCGCAGTTGTCATCGGACAAAGTGATGATGCCAAGATCGGCCCAACTATTTGGGGCTCAGATGCCGATTCACGCGATGCAATCATGCTTAACCCTGCATACACCGAATTTAGAAATGCTCCAGATAAAGGCGTTGCACAACTTGGATGGCCAAATATTTCACAGCAAGGCCAAACGGTTTTTCGTTGGGCAGTTTATTCAATGAGCAAAGTTGGCTTGAAAGCTTTAGAAGCCGCGGGTTTAACTGTTAATGATCTTGATGTATTTATTCCTCACCAAGCAAATATCCGAATCATTGAAACGATGGTCAAGGAGATGAAGTTGCCGGATTCGGTTTTAGTTGCCGACGATATTCGCGTCAATGGAAATACATCCGCGGCATCAATTCCACTGGCCATGGATATTTTGCTCGAGCAACACCCCGAGATGCATGGAAAATTGGCTCTGCTCATCGGCTATGGCGCAGGCCTTGTTTATGCGGGACAAGTGGTGCAATTGCCGCCTGAACCCTGAGATTTGCCCCACTTAGGCCTGTCGATACTCGTAAGTAAGCACTAACTTCATAGAGAATTACCACCTGTTGATCCGATGAACTCAAAAAAGAAAAGGAACACATCACATGGCACTTGCACAAGCAGATGTACTAGCAGGACTTAAAGAGATCGTTGAAGAAGTAGCCGGTATTCCAGCGGCATCAATTGAACTTGATAAGAACTTCACCGAAGATCTAGAAGTTGATTCATTGAGCATGGTTGAAGTTGTAGTTGCTGCAGAAGAGCGCTTTGGCGTAAAGATTCCTGATGAGGCTGTCACTGATCTCGTCACTGTTGGCGATGCCGTTAATTTCATCGTTAACGCTGCTAAGTAAGCAGTAAGTACACACAACAAATGTCTCGTCGTCGCGTAGTCGTCACTGGGCTCGGTGCCACAACTCCAGTTGGTGGGGATGTAACTTCTTCTTGGTCAGCGCTTTTAGCTGGCACAAGTGGAGTTCGCTCATTAACTGAAGAGTGGGCGCAGACCATCCCAGTGCACTTCGCTGCGCGAGTGGCAGTTGAACCATCAGAACAGATGGAGCGCGTTGAAATCAGACGTCTTGATAGATCCGAACAGTTTGCACTCATTGCATCTCGCGAAGCCTGGAAAGATGCGGGATCTCCTGATGTAGATAAAGAGCGTTTAGGCGTTGTTATCGCATCTGGAATCGGTGGAGTCACGACGCTTCTTGATCAATATGACGTATTGAAGGAAAAAGGTGCGCGCCTTGTAAGTCCGCACACTGTTCCGATGTTGATGCCAAATGGTCCAGCGGCAAATGTTGGTCTTGAATTGCAAGCCCGTGCTGGTGTTCATACTCCAGTCAGTGCCTGTGCATCAGGTGCCGAAGCAATTGGTTATGCCTTCGACATGATTCGAAATGATCGCGCAGATATTGTTGTTAGCGGCGGCGTAGAAGCAGCAGTACATGCATTGCCTATGGCTGCCTTTGCTGCAATGAAAGCCTTGTCCACGCGCAACGATGAACCACAACGAGCATCCCGTCCTTATGATTTAAATCGCGATGGCTTTGTTCTGGGTGAAGGCGGCGGTGTATTAGTTCTTGAAGAGTACGAACACGCAGTTGCCCGCGGTGCAAAAATTTACTGCGAAATCGCTGGCCAAGGTTTGTCATCAGATGGTTATCACATCGCAGCACCGGATCCAGATGGCTCTGGTGTACAGCGTGCTATTAAATTTGCACTGCGCGACTCTGGTCTAACAACTAAAGATATTGTTCATTTAAATGCACATGCAACATCAACTCCTGCCGGAGATGTCGCCGAAGCAAATGCTCTACGTGCAGCCCTTGGCGATGAAGCCGACCATGTTGCAGTCTCTGCAACTAAATCGATGACAGGCCATTTACTTGGTGGCGCCGGTGCAATTGAATCCGTATTTATTGTAAAAACTTTGCAGGATCGTTTGGCTCCCCCAACAATTAATATCGAAGATTTAGATCCAGCTGTAACTGTTGATGTTGTACGAGAAAAACCGCGTGCTTTGCCTGCAGGAGATATTGCAGCACTCAATGACTCATTTGGTTTTGGCGGCCACAACGTCGTATTGGTATTTAAGAGCATATAAATGCCAAACCCCCAGCTAGACCCGCGCGATCCCGAAAGCCGCATCGCCCGCTTACTTGATGATGGAAAATTTGAATTCCTAATCCCCCGCACTGATTGTGGGATGGTTGCAGTAACTGGAGATATCAAGGGAAACAAAGTTATTGTTTTCGCATCCGATGCCACAATTAAAAGCGGTGCGCTTGGTGTTGATGGTTCAAAAGTAATTGTTACCGCTTACAAGGCGGCAATGGGAGCACAGGTTCCAATTATTGGTATCTGGCACTCAGGTGGTGCACGTTTAAGTGATGGTGTTGCATCTCTTGATGCATTTGGCGAAGTTTTCCAATCAATGATTTCGGCAAGTGGTCGTATTCCACAGTTGTCACTTGTACTTGGACCAACTGCAGGTGGCGGCGCTTATGGCCCAGCACTTACCGACATTGTTGTTTTATCCCCCGAAGGCCGCATCTTTGTTACTGGTCCTGATGTTGTAAAAAGTGTTACCGGTGAAGATATTGATATGGCTTTA
>CAIJYZ010000023.1 GCA_903825015.1 uncultured Actinomycetes bacterium | reverse complement strand
CGAGAGGGAAACACCCGGTCCCATTCCGAACCCGGACGTTAAGCCTCTCAGCGTCGATGGTACTGCAAGGGTGACCTTGTGGGAGAGTAGAACGTCGCCGGACTTCTTTTATAAAAAGGTGCGCTTTAACGAGCGCCCCTTTTTTATTTCCCGTGAAGTAATCTAGGAAATGAAGATAAATAGTATTCAGAAAAGCAATAGTGAAAAAAGATATATGACAAAAGAAAAATGAGGGAGATCGCAATGGAAGAGCGTAGAAATTCACGTCCACCATCTGATCGTCCTTCAACACCGCGTTCTTCCTCGCGTCCTTCAAGTAGCTCCAGCGGATCCTCGCGTCCTTCAAGTAGTGATGGAAAACCGACTGGTCCAAATTCACAACGCCGCCGTGAAGATTTACCTGCGCGCGGTGGCTCAACTTCACGTCCTGGTGCACCGCGCCAAACTCGCGACGGTTCAGATCCACGTGGCGCGCGTCCTGCACCAATTGATCGTGAGCAATCTCGTTTGCGTCCACGAATTTTTGAACCTGATATCCCAGAAGAGATTACTGGTGAAGAGTTGGATAAATCTTTGCGTGCAGAGCTTTTATCTTTATCTGCTGAGAATGCAAAGGTTGTTGCACGTCATTTAGCGTGCGTTAATTTGTATGCCGAAGATGACCCACAGCGCGCGCACAAGCATGGTGTTGCCGCCGCTCACCATGCAGGTCGATTAGCTGTTGTTCGCGAATCTGCCGGGTATGCCGCGTATCGAGCAGGACATTATGAAATTGCATTAAAAGAGCTTCGTGCCTCGCATCGAATTTCAGGTGATGTTTCAATGTGGCCTGTAATGGCAGATTGCGAACGCGGACTTGGTAATCCATTGAAAGCATTGAATTTGGCTGGTTCTGCAGAGGTTAAAAGATTGGCAAAACCCGAAGAGATTGAGATGCGCATTGTCGCATCGGGTGCCCGTCGTGATTTAGGTGAGTTCGATGCTGCAGTTGTCACACTTACATGCAAAGAGTTAAACAATGAAGAGGAAGATTGGGCACTTCGTTTGCGATATGCCTACGCAGATGCGTTAGATGCTGCCGGGCGAACCATTGAGGCTAAAGAGTGGTTTGCCAAATGTGCGGCAATTGATGCCGATGATTTCACGGATGCGGCCGAACGCGCCCTGTAATCAAGCTATACACAGGGTTCATTTACTCTGTGATTGTATGTCAGTTGAATCGGTGAACCTTTTGCATCCAATCACACGAGAGATGAGATGCTCCATGGCCGTAAAAATTGCAACTAAGAAAAAAACTGCAAAAGAAGAAGAGCAAGAAGACTTTTTCCTTAATGATCTAATGATTCGGGGACGTGTTTCAGCAGATGCCGTTGAAAAGCAACTGCCATCGGGGGACAAGGTTGTTGAGTTCCGGCTAATAGTTACCCGAGCCAAAAGAGATGGCGTCGACACTCTTGATATTGGCGCTTGGAGCGCTAAGTCGCGTCGAACGGCTTTATCGTTGCATCCTGACGAGTGGGTTGAAATATCAGGGGCTATTCACCGTAGATTTTGGCGTGGAGCTTCCGGCCTTGCAAGCCGTTGGCAGGTAGAAGCGATAGAGATTTCACGAATTTAGGTAGGCTTATGACCATGGCTAATGACATTTTTTCAACCCTGCGCACTTATCTCAATAAAGTAACTGAAGACAAAAACGCTTCCGAGGTCGCAGCATCTGTCAATCAATGGTTGCGCGAAGGTGGAGAAGCACTCAAAATCAAAATTGAGGATGAGGTTGAACGTTCAGTTTCTAAAATGGGATTTGTTAAGCGCGGAGAGTTTGAGGCACTGAAAGAGGAAGTCACTCGATTGAAGATGGCGAATTCACCTAGTGCAAAAACTACAGTTAAAAAGAGCGCTACTAAGAAGGCGGCTCCTAAGGCCAGCGCTACTAAGAAGGCGGCAGCGACAAAATCAACAACCAAGAAAGCGAGCAAGTAATGACCACCGCTTCTGAACATACACAGAGTGAAAACTTGGTGGAAGAGATTCGTAGTGAATTAGTTGAAATTGATGCAATGCAGGTTAATGATCACGGCGATCGATACGAGCAGTTACATCAAAAACTATCTACTGCGCTCTCATCGATTGATGGGTTGTAAGTAATAGCGATGAAGATTCGTCTTGATGCAGAGCTAGTGCGAAGAGAACTTGCACGATCGCGCGAGCATGCATCAGATTTAATAGAGGCTCGCTCTGTCTTAGTCAATGGAATTCCGGCAACAAAACCGGCAACCATGGTTGATGCAGAGACCTCTATTAAGCTACATGGCAAACGTGATGATTTTGTTTCGCGTGGAGGTCATAAATTGGCTGGAGCTTTAGATGCTTTTACCGGCGTTGTTGTTGAAGGTAAGCGTTGTCTAGATGCGGGTGCATCCACCGGTGGGTTTACCGACGTACTACTTCGACGTGGCGCAGGACATGTGGTTGCTGTTGATGTTGGATACGGGCAGTTAGCGTGGGAACTTCGACAAGACCCACGAGTTACCGTGCATGATCGCACGAATATTCGCCATTTGACTGGTGAAGTAATCGGAGATCCAATCGATCTGGTCGTAGCTGATCTTTCCTTCATCTCATTAACCCTTGTTTTGCCTGCTCTTGCCGCTGTTTCTAAATCTGATGCCGATTTCGTAGTGATGGTAAAGCCACAGTTTGAAGTTGGCCGTGAAAAATTAGGTGCCGGAGGAGTTGTACGCGATCCTGTCTTGCGAAAATCAGCAGTGATCGAAGTTGCTGATTCTGCTTACGATGTTGGGCTCGGAACTCTTGGAATCGCTGCAAGTCCATTGCCTGGACCAGCTGGAAATGTTGAGTATTTCTTATGGTTACGTAGAGGTGCTCCTGAAATCGACCATGATGCTTTAGATCAAGCGATTGCAATGGGACCTCAATAAATGAGTCAACGCAATCTACTTATTGTTTGCAATCCCTCGCGAGCAGAAGCTGTAATGGCTGCAACTTCATTGGTGAAGGATTTTGCCGAAGCGGGCTTCGCACTTTTTACAATTTCTGATGTATCTATCCATGGTCTTATTAAGTGTGATGTTGAATCTTTGCCCCAGCTTGAAGTAGCAGTTGTACTTGGGGGAGACGGGACAATGTTGCGGGCCGCCGAAGTCACCCGGGAACAGCAAATTCCATTGCTGGGCGTGAATTTGGGGCATGTTGGCTTTCTTGCAGAAGTTGAAAAGCCGCCTCTAGAAACTATTGTTTCGGCGATTACTAGTATGTCATATGTGATTGATTCACGAATGGTTCTTCAATATTCCATTAAGCGTGAGGGTGAGATCATTTCAGAGGGTTGGGCACTTAATGAAGTAACGGTTGAGCGCGAGCAGTCGAGCATGGTTGAACTTTTTCTTGAAATTGATGGCCGTCCTATCTCTCGGTGGGGTTGCGATGGCTTGATCTGTTCTACTCCAACAGGATCTACTGCTTATGCTTTTTCTGCAGGGGGTCCAATTGTGTGGCCCGAAGTTGATGCGTTAGTTGTTCTTCCCATATCGGCACATGCTTTATTCTCGCGTCCACTTGTGATCTCTCCACAATCTGAAATCGTTGTTCGAGTTGATTCACCCGAGGCTGTTCTTTCGGCAGATTCTTTACGAAAGTCGAATTTACAATCAGGAGATCGAGTCCATATAACTAAAGACGCCCATGTGGTTAAGTTGGCACATTTAACTAATACTGTTTTTAGCGATCGGTTAGTTGCTAAATTTAAACTCCCCGTTGAGGGCTGGCGCGGTGAGTGATCGTACTTTTCTAGAAGAGATAACAATTCGCTCAATTGGTGTTATTGAACACTCAACTCTTGAAATATCACCTGGATTAACTGTTCTCACTGGAGAAACAGGCGCCGGTAAAACAATGATTCTGACCGCGCTTAATCTAATTTTGGGAGGAAAGAGCGATAGTTCTTTAGTGCGTACTGGCAGTGAGCGCTTAATTGCTAGTGGCAGGTTCTCTGTTCCATTAGAACTTGCAGAAAGCTTTGAGGAAGCAGGGTTGCAAGTTGAAGATGGGGAGTTGATTTTAACTCGCACAGTTAATGCAGATGGAAAGAGCAAAGCTACAAGTAATTCGATATCAGTTCCGGCAAGCGCATTAATCTCTGCAAGTGAAAACCTTGTAGAAGTTCATGCACAAGCAGCGAACCTAAATATGACAAAAGCGGTAAAGCAACGTGAACTTCTGGACCGTTTCGCTGGAGCAAAACTGAGGACATCTCTAAAGCAGTATCAAGAACACCTTCGCGCCTATCATGATTTAAAAAGCAGAATCGCTGCAATGAAAAAGAGCATTGACTCAAGAGATGCCCAGCTTCAAGAGCTGCGTGAATTTGTCCAAACCATGACAAAGCTCAAAGCTGTTCGCAATGAAGTGGCAGATATATCAATGGAGATTGCGCGTTTATCAAATGTTGAAGAACTGCGAATCTCGACTCAAATGGCAAGCTCTGCAATCGAAGATGAGGATTCAGGTTCGCTCACCACACTTGGTGTAGCACGTAAATCACTAGATTCCTCACGCAACAAAGACCCAGAGGTTGAAGAGATTTATCAGAGAATTAGCGAAGCTTTTTTTCTAGTAGATGATGCCAAGAGCGTTCTTTCTTCCTACTTGTCTAATTTAGAGGCAGATCCATCGCGATTAGATTACTTAAACTCACGCAAAGCCGAAATAAACGCATTAATTAAGAAATATGGAAGCTCGCAGAGTGTCGATGAAGAGCTGAATGCATTGATTGATCGCTACGAAGGCTCTAAAAACGCGATTGCAGATTTAGAAGGTGGTGATGAAAGGCTTAAAGAGTTAGAGATTGAACTAACAAGTTTTAAAAAATCTTTGGTCAAAGCAGCTAAAGACTTGACAGAGATTCGTAACGAAAGTGCTGCCTCACTTGCAACACAAGTTACGGCAGAAATTCAACAACTATCTATGCCTCATACTTCATTTCACGTAGTAATAGAAAGCGCGGACTACACATCCTTAAAAGAGTCAGATTTCACATCTCTTGGCTGTGATGAAGTTTCGATGTTGATTCAGGCGCACAAGAATGGCCCACTAGTTGCACTTGCAAAAGGTGCAAGCGGTGGAGAAATGTCACGCGTGATGTTGGCTTTGGAAGTTGTTTTAGCATCGACTCACCCTGTTGGCACTTATGTTTTCGATGAAGTAGATGCAGGAGTTGGTGGCAAGGCTGCAATTGAAGTGGGTCGCCGACTGCACGCACTGTCAAAACATGCACAAGTAATAGTTGTTACTCATTTACCGCAAGTTGCTGCGTGGGCCGATTCTCACTTTGTTGTCACAAAAAACTCTGATGGTTCGGTAACTGAAAGCAATGTCACAAAAGTTCGAGATAACCAGAGAATAGAAGAGATTGCCCGAATGCTGGCTGGTATGGAGAGCTCTACAAGTGCCCGTGAACACGCCACCGAGCTGCTCGAGCTCCCATTGTCGGCTCACTAGCCAAAGCGATGATAGGTTCGTCTCCCATGGGCCAACCTCATGTAACTAAGCATTTATTCGTAACTGGCGGAGTCGCCTCATCACTTGGCAAAGGACTCACAGCTTCATCACTGGGCAGATTATTGGTAGCTCGTGGTATTCGAGTGACGATGCAAAAACTCGATCCTTATCTCAACGTTGATCCGGGCACTATGAACCCCTTTCAACATGGTGAGGTTTTTGTGACCGACGATGGTTCTGAAACAGATCTGGACATCGGACATTACGAACGCTTCTTGGATACGAATTTGCATGGGTCAGCAAACGTAACAACCGGGCAAGTTTATTCTCGGGTGATTGCACGTGAGCGTCGCGGTGAGTATTTGGGCGAAACGGTTCAGGTGATTCCGCATATTACAAATGAGATTAAGGAGCGCATTCGCGCCATGGCTGCGCCAGATATCGATGTCGTCATCACCGAAGTTGGCGGCACAGTTGGTGATATCGAGTCGCAACCATTTCTTGAAGCTATTAGACAGATTCGCCAAGAAGTTGGTCGAGATAATGTTTTCTATTTACATATTTCACTGGTTCCATACATCGGCCCATCAGGTGAGTTAAAAACTAAGCCGACTCAACATTCAGTTGCTGCATTGCGAAGTATTGGAATCGCACCTGATGCCATTGTTTTACGCTCTGATAGAGAGATTCCTTTAGCAGTTAAGAAAAAGATTTCTCTGATGTGCGATGTTGATTCTGAGGCCGTCGTTGCCGCTATGGATGCACCATCTATTTATGACATTCCTAAAGTTTTACACTCAGAGGGATTAGATTCGTATGTTGTAAAGCGTTTAGATCTTGGTGGCCATGAAGTTATTTGGGGCGAATGGGATGCTCTTCTAGAGAAAGTGCACCACCCCAAGCATCAAGTCCGAGTCGGCTTAGTTGGAAAGTACATCGATCTTCCAGATGCATATCTCTCTGTCTCAGAAGCGCTGCGCGCGGGTGGCTTTGCAAATGAAGCAAAGATTGAAATTGTTTGGATTCCAAGTGATGAGTGCGAAAGTGCGCAGGGTGCTGAAAAGCATCTCAAAGGCCTTGATGCAATAGTTGTTCCAGGTGGTTTTGGAATTCGAGGCATCGAAGGAAAAGTTGGAGCGCTGAAATTTGCCCGAGAGAACAAAATTCCAACTCTTGGACTTTGTTTAGGTTTGCAGTGCATGGTTATAGAAGCAGCTCGTAATCTTGCTGCAATGCCGGATGCGATATCTGCCGAGTTTTCAGACTCAGGTACTCCAGTGATTGCAACAATGGATGATCAGAAACATGTTGTGGACGGCGATGGAGACATGGGTGGAACTATGCGCCTTGGTCTCTATAAATCAGATTTACTAGCTGGCTCAGTTGTTGCACAGACATATGGGGCTTTGGAGATTTCCGAGCGACATCGCCACCGCTATGAAGTCAACAATCAGTATCGCGAGCAGATAGCAAAGGCTGGTTTGGTTTTCTCCGGTATGTACAAAGAACGCGACTTAGTTGAGTTTGTAGAACTGCCAGCAGAGGTGCATCCTTACTACGTAGGTACTCAGGCTCATCCCGAGCTACGTTCACGACCAACAAAGCCTCACCCGCTCTTTATTGGTCTTATCAAAGCGGCGGTAGCAGCGAAAGGTAAGTAAATGATCGTTGGAGTACCAAAGGAAATTAAAGTCCACGAATCTCGCGTTGCAATTACCCCTGAAGGCGTCTCCGAATTTATAAGTGCTGGTCACACAGTAATCATCGAAGATGGTGCTGGTTTAGGTTCGGCGATTACAAATGATCAATTTGTTGCAGTTGGCGCTTCGATAGTTCCGAGCGCCAATGATGTGTGGGCCAAGGCTGATTTATTGTTAAAGGTGAAGGAACCAATCGAGAGTGAGTATTCATCACTTCGTAAGGGCCAAATTGTATTTACGTATCTGCATCTTGCAGCATCTAAATCCTGTACCGATGCACTAGTAGCAAGCGGCACAACTGCGATTGCTTATGAAACTGTAGAAGTTAATGGGCAGCTTCCTTTGCTTGCCCCAATGAGTGAAGTTGCCGGTCGCTTGGCGACGCAGGTAGGAGCTACGGCTCTGCAAAAACCTCACGGTGGGCGCGGAGTATTACTTGGGGGAGTACCCGGAGTAGCTCCAGGCAAAGTTGTAGTAATTGGGGGCGGTGTTGCAGGACTCAACGCTGCAGTTATCGCAGTTGGAATGGGGGCCGATGTCACGATCATTGATAGATCTGTTAATCGCCTTCAATATATCGATACGGTTTATGGCGGAAGAATTAAGACTTTAACTTCATCAAAACATGCAATTGAACGTGAGGTAAAGCAAGCAGATTTGGTTATTGGAGCCGTATTAGTGCATGGAGCCAAAGCTCCAAAGTTAGTTTCAAACGCTTTGGTGAAAGAAATGAAGTCGGGGTCAGTTTTAGTTGATATTGCTATTGATCAAGGTGGTTGTTTTGAAGATTCAAAGGCCACAACGCATGCTGAACCAACCTATCGTGTACATGATTCGGTTTTCTATTGTGTCGCAAACATGCCTGGCGCAGTTCCAGTTGCTTCAACGTATGCACTAACTAATGCAACTTTGCCATATGCATTATCAATTGCAAATCTAGGGTGGCTTGGAGCGTGCAAAGCTGATGAGAATCTAGCTAAAGGTTTAAACGTGCATGAAGGTGCGATTTATTATTCGGCGGTAGCAAAAGCTCACGGATATGCAAGCGTTGAATTTTGAGTCAACGGTTTCATCATTTTTAAATCATTTAACTATTGAACGTGGTTTATCGAGTAACACGCTTTCAGCTTACGGTCGTGATTTGCGCAAATTTGGTGAATATCTCAACGGAGCAGATCTGGCTCTAGTAGATTCAACAACGATTGATTCATTTAACATCTACCTTAAAGAGTCTGGGCTTTCGACATCTAGTATCAACCGTATCGATTCGACTCTTCGATCATTTTTCAAGCACGCATTATTGGAAAATGGATTACCCAATCCAACTCTTGAAATTCAGCTGAACGTGTCCAAGCGTAGATTGCCGAAAGCGCTCAGCGTTGAGGCGATTACGGCAATGATAAATGCGGCCTATCGTGAAAGTGATCCAATCACACTTCGCGATCAGACAATGATTGAACTTTTGTATAGTAGTGGGGCTCGAGTTAGTGAATTGATTGGAATCAATCTTGGCGATTTAAACAAAGTGGATACTGCAGATGGTGATATCACGACAGTTAAGTTGCGAGGCAAGGGATCTAAAGAACGGATTGTTCCTCTTGGAAGTTATGCAACAAAGGCCATTGATGATTACCTCATACGAATAAGACCAGGCCTAGCCGCCAAAAGTTCAAAGACAAATGCCGCGCTTTTTCTTAACTCGCGAGGGGGAAGAATTACTAGACAATCAGCGTGGAATATGGTGCTTCGAGCTGCAAACGATGCCGGAGTAACCGAACATGTTTCGCCGCACGTTTTTCGACATTCTTACGCAACGCATTTACTTGACGGAGGAGCAGATATTCGCGTAGTTCAAGAATTGCTTGGACATGCATCTGTTACAACTACACAGATTTACACATTGATTACGATCGATAAAGTGCGCGAAAGCTATGCCTTAGCTCACCCAAGAGCCCGAGGCTAAATTTATAGTCCTCGTAGTCTTCGAGCAAGAATACTTTGATCACCCTTTGCCTCTAAGTCAGCAATGATTACAGCAATGGATTCGCGAACGATTCGACCACGATCTACTGCCAAACCTAAATCTCCACGTAGCTGCAAGCGAGCCTGGTCCAAATCAAAGAGTTCATCAGGGGATAAGTAGACAGTTATTTTCTCATCATGACGTTCACGTCCGGATGGAGAGCGATCAACTGTTGTTACGCGACGTCGAGCAATTGTCCGAACACCTTTTTTTGTTGAGGCCGATTTAGGAGTTGCAATAGCCGGCGGTACTAAAGGTGCTGGTGCTTCGCTTTGCGCAGGTACTGCAGATAATGCTGGTGCATTTGAACGAAATAGTTCATCAGCACCTGGAAGATTTGCTCTACGTGTCATCGTGCGCCTCCTCGGGCAATTAGTTCGCGTGCTAAACGGCGGTATGAAGCTGCACCACCTGAAGTCGTTGCATAAGTAGTGATTGGTTCGCCAACAACTGTTGTTTCTGGAAAGCGAATAGTTTTGGCGATAATCGTTTCAAAGACATCAGCCGGGAATTGCTCCAAGATTCTTTCAAGCACTTGACGATTGTGTGAAGTCTTCTTGTCGTACATCGTCGCCAATATGCCAATTAGTCGTAGATTTGGATTCAAGAAAGTCTTAACTTTGTCTAAGTTTCCCTTGAGTTCGATAAATCCATGAAGAGCAAAATATTCGCATTGCAATGGAACGATAACTTCATCTGCTGCAACTAAAGCATTGATAGTTAATTGACCCATAGTCGGTTGGCAGTCGATCAGAATGACGTCGTAATAATCGCGAAGAGAAGCTAAGGCACGTTTCAAATACTGCTGTCCACCAATTTCTGCACCTAATGTTGTTTCAGCAGTTCCTAAATCTCGGTTAGCTGGCAGAAAATCAAGGCCAGGAACCGCTGATTTCAAAACAATCGAATCAACGTTGGCTGTAGGAGTCATGAGTGCGTAATAAACAGTTTGTTCCAGAGGCAGTGAGTGGGCGTTAACGCCAAGTCCTAGCGATAAGCCACCTTGTGGGTCGAAGTCAACGAGGAGAACACGGCGACCAAGTTCGGCAAGTGATGCACCTAAATTGATAGTTGTTGTCGTCTTACCGACGCCGCCCTTCTGATTGAAAACAGCAATTATTTTTGCCTCACCATGTTCGCTGATAGGTGCGGGCGCAGGGATACTTGTCACGGTTTTACCAAGCAGAGTGGCGGTAGTTGCGACATCTTCTTGATTTGTCGATTTAGCGTTCAAGCGTCAAACCTCCTTTTAGAGCGATGCGCGCGAGCCTACGCGTTACCCAGAACTGGAGCAACTGTGAAGTAAGGTGACGCCATGGATTTATCGGTCGAAGAATCAACGGATGTTAATGCCGTAGCCGGAGCATTCTCCGTCCACCTCGACAACTTTGACGGTCCCTTTGATCTCTTGCTTCAACTGATTTCGCGCCACAAGATGGATATCACCGAGATATCTCTGAGCCTGGTAACAGATGAATTTATAGCCTTTATTAGGGCTTTAGAGGCCTCAGGAGAGGGTTGGCGTCTGGATCAGGCCACGGAGTTTCTTGTCGTAGCTGCAACACTTCTAGATCTAAAAGCTGCTCGCCTTCTTCCAAGCGGTGAAGTTGATGATGAAGAGGATCTGGCGTTGCTTGAGGCGCGAGATATTTTATTCGCGCGCTTACTTCAATATCGAGCTTTCAAAGAGATTGCAGCAACGTTCAACGAACGAATTTCGCTCTCAGATAAGTATTTCCCACGCGTGGTCGCACTTGATCCGACTTTGAGCGCCCTGCTTCCTGAAGTACTTATTGGGGTAGGGGCGCAACGCTTTGCCGCGATTGCTGAACGCGTGTTGACTCCAAAAACCACTCCGCTTGTCAGTGTTGAACACCTTCATCTGCCTTTAGTCAGTGTTGCCGAAGAGTCTCGACTAGTGGTTGAGGCTTTGCGCCGATCGAAAAGCATGAGTTTTAGAACTCTGATCGCAGATGCAGATAACACTCTGGTAATCGTTGCAAGGTTCCTAGCCTTGCTCGATCTTTACCGTCAGGGAGTTTTACGATTTGATCAAGTGATCGCCCTTGGTGAGCTTCAGATTAGTTGGACTGGATCAGAGTCCGGCGAAGTCGAAGTTAGCGATGAGTTCGATATCCCAGTAATTTTAGAAGACGATGAGCCAACAGAAGGTAGTACCGATGTCTAATGTAGAAGTCGAGCGTTCAATTGAAGCTATTTTGATGGTTGTAGATGAACCTGTCTCTGAGATCACCTTGGCACAGGTACTGGAAAAGCCAGTGGATGAGATTGAGGCGGCAATAGCCCATCTTGAGACAACCTACGGCGAGCGCGGATTCTGTCTACGCAAAGTAAATGGGGGATGGCGCTTCTATAGCGATCCTGAGTTCAGCACCGTGGTTGAGAAATTTGTTCTAGATGGCCAGCAATCAAGACTTACTCAAGCAGCCCTAGAGACGCTCTCAGTCATTGCTTATCGCCAGCCCGTCTCCAGAGCCCGTGTATCGGCCATTCGTGGAGTAAACGTTGAGGCGGTCATGAAGACGCTGATTACGCGTGGATTGGTTGAAGAGTCAGGGATTGAGCATGAAACTGGGGCGATTTTATATAAGACGACCAGCTATTTCCTTGAGCGCTTGGGATTAAATGCTCTGGAGGATCTGCCTGCCCTTGCTCCGTACCTGCCAAATCTTGACGGGCTCGATGAAATTCTCGATTCGCTAACTGACTAATCTTCGCGCTACCCTAAGCCCCTGACTGTCGGGAGGATAGCCATGGGCCAAATGCGCCTTAATAAGATAATCGCTGATGCTGGAATAACAAGCCGCCGCGGAGCTGATGAGTTAATTGAATCTGGCCGTGTTTCGGTCAATGGGTTAATAGTTCGTGAAATGGGTTCCAAATTTGACCCTGAAATCGTTGAAGTAATGGTTGATGGTGAGACAATTACGCGCTCTATGTCTAAGAGTTACTTAGTACTTCATAAACCAAAGGGTGTTTTGTCTACCATGTACGATCCAGATGGACGCCCTTCGTTGAGCGATTTCATTGACCTTCGGAAAGAGAGACTCTTTCATGTGGGTCGACTCGATAAAGATTCTGAGGGTCTAATACTTCTAACAAATGATGGAGATCTAACTTTTCGCGCAACGCATCCATCTTTTGGTTTAGAAAAGACTTACATCATTGAGCATGAGGGGAAGCTGCCTGTCGGAATCGACAAGATTTTGCTCAAAGGGATAGAACTTGAAGATGGCATGGGACGTGTACTTACATATAAGGAACTTTCACCGACCTGGCTAGAAGTATCGATTCATGAAGGTAGGTATCACATTATCCGCCGCTTGATGGAGGCCGTAGATGTGAAAGTGCTGCGCTTGATCCGCACGCACTTTGGTCCGATCTCCCTGGGAGATACGCCTGAAGGTCGATGGAGAAACCTAAATTCGGGAGAATTAACAAATCTACGTAACGTTTTAGGGTTATAGCGCTATTACGATAAATCGATATTCATGTCAAATACCGATTTAACATTATGTCGATAATCTTGTGAGCATTAACTCTTTATCGATAAATTAGACGCTTAGAACGTGTCTTTGGTATCTATTTATCGACAATCAATTAGTGTGCTAGGAAAGGTCTTGCTTAGCAGAGAAAATTCTGAAAAGTAGTAAAAAGGTTTTATCGATATATATTTATAGATGCATAGTTATATTCAATTTCGATCAAAAAAGTGACCAAGAAAGGTACCCTTATCCCATGAGTATCAGAGCTATTCGAGGCGCCATTCAGGTGAGCGCAAATACGCCTGAGGCGATCGGTGAGGGTGTTAAAGAGTTAATCACGGCAATCCTGGTGGCTAATGCCCTTGAACCTTTGGATGTCATATCGGTTTTCTTTACATCGACTAAGGATTTGGATGCGGCCTTTCCAGCTGCGGCCTGCCGTGAGATTGGTTTTGCCTCCGTACCTCTGATTGGCTCAGTAGAAGTCGATGTCCCTGGAGCTTTAGATAAGACGATTAGGGCGATGCTTCATGTAGAAAGTTCAAAAAACCATGAGGATATTTCACATATCTACCTTCACGGAGCTATGGCGCTTAGACGAGATATAGCCCAGTAGATGGTGCACTCAGTACGAATTGTGGGAGCGGGCCTAATTGGAACCTCTATAGCTTTGGCTTTATCGGCAAAAAAGATCGCCGTTGAGTTAGTCGATGTTGATCCTGTTGGCCTGGCCTTGGCCTGTGATTTGGTTGGTTGTGTTGCAGTTTCCGAACCTGAGCTCATCATTTTTGCGACACCATTAAAGGCGCTCTCTGAGGTCATAGAGGAGCAATATCATCTAAACCCTAACTCAACCTTTATGGATGTATGTAGTGTTAAGACTGAACCTGTACTAAAAGTAAAGGCATCATCACTGCCTTTGAACTCCTTCGTTGGGACCCACCCAATGGCTGGTCGTGAGGTTGGGGGAGCAGAGTCAGCGAGAGGTGATCTATTTTTATCCAGAAGTTGGATTATTACACCTACGCCGGAGAGTGATCCTTCGGCAGTGGCACTTGTAAAGGATTTGATTTCCGAACTTGGCGCTACTGTCATTGAGATGGATGCGGCTGAACATGATGCCGCCGTTGCCCGTGTTTCTCATCTACCCCAGATCGCATCGAGTCTATTGGCTGCCCAGCTGCATAACATTCCCGATAAGTGGCTTGAGTTGGCAGGTGCAGGCTTGCGCGATACAACGCGGATAGCTGCCTCTGATGAAAAACTATGGAAAGAGATTATTCATTCTAATGCAGATGAGATTCGAGAATTACTAATAAATCTACAAAACGACCTAAGCGAGATGATCGAGTCCTTGCCAGACCAGGAAGCTATCGCTGCAATTATCGCTAATGGTCGCCAAGGCAGGGCAAAGATTCCTGGAAAGCATGGAGGAAAGGCCCGCGAATACACATATCTTCCGATCGTGATTGATGATAAACCCGGACAACTCGGCGCAATATTTAATGAGTGTGCAGCAATGTCTGTAAACGTTGAAGATCTTGCGATTGAGCATTCTCCAGGACAATTGAATGCATTAATCACATTGGCTCTTTCTGATGATGATGCAATTAAATTATCCAACCATCTGTCGTCGATCGGATGGAACGTTCATCCGATTCGTAAATAGAAGTAGGCTCATCACATGGGCATAGTCGTAGCAATAGATGGCCCGAGTGGCGCAGGTAAATCAAGTACGTCAAAAGCGATCGCGATACGCGCTGGGTGGAACTATTTAGATACTGGTGCGTTATATCGAGCAGTTACATGGGTTGCATTAGAAAACAACTGCATCGAAGCCGCGCAAATTCTAAAAGCTCTCAAGAGTTCGCCAATCCGATTTGTGTCTGATCCAACCGATCCCAATACATTTGCAGGGGATACGCAGATTACTCATGCGATTCGCGGCTCATCTGTTACAGAAAATGTTAGTCGAATTAGTGCAATGCCAGAAATACGCCAAGAATTACTTTCTATTCAACGTAAGATAATTTCGCAAGCACCACGTGGAATTGTTGTTGAAGGTCGAGATATAGGAACAGTTGTTGCACCAGATGCTGCGCTCAAGGTTTATTTAACTGCCGATTTAAATGCGCGTACCGTGCGGCGCGAAAATGAAACCGATGATAAAAGTGTTGACGTTAAATCATCACTTGATAATCGCGACACTATCGATTCCACACGTGCAGTTTCACCATTAGCAATGGCATTTGACGCTGTAGAAATTGATTCCACTAATTTGGATCTTGATGAAACTGTCGAAAGAATTTGGGAATTGTTGCGACAACGTTCTCTATTAGGACTTCCAATTGTTGCGATTTTGGGTCGACCTAATGTTGGAAAATCCACACTTATTAATCGTTTTCTTGGTCGACGTGAAGCAATTGTTGAAGATACTCCAGGTGTAACTCGTGATCGTGTGCAATATGAATGCGAGTGGGGCGGTCGTCGTTTCATCATTATGGACACAGGAGGCTGGGAAGCTAAACCTGATGGAATCTCAGTACAAGTGAGCGCCGGAGCTGAAATCGCAATGCAAGAAGCTGATGTACTGGCATTTGTTGTTGATGCACAAGTAGGCGCATTGGATGAAGATGATATTTTGGTTCAGCATTTGCGAAAAGCAAAGAAACCATTGATTTTGATTGGTAATAAAGTTGATGGAGAACGTGAAGAATCTGAAGCACATGGTTTGTGGTCTTTGGGATTAGGTGAACCATATTTTGTTTCTGCGTTGCACGGTCGCGGCTCGGGAGATTTACTTGACCACATCGTTGCTGAACTTCCAGAGGTCGGGGGAGCGCAAACTCAAGATGGATATAGAAAAGTTGCATTGATTGGTCGTCCAAACGTTGGAAAATCTTCACTCCTAAATGCTTTGGCCGGAGAGAATCGTTCAATTGTTGATGACGTTGCAGGCACCACTCGTGATCCAGTTGATGAGTTGATTGAATTCGGTGGATCGATCTGGAGATTTATCGATACTGCAGGATTGAAAAAGCGCGCCAACCAAGCATCTGGCACTGACTATTACGCATCACTTCGGACACAAACCGCACTAGAACGTTGTGAAGTCGCAGTCGTTGTTCTTGATGCATCCGAACCAATTACCGAACAAGATTTGCGCGTTATAACTATGGTGGAAGAAGCCGGTAAAGCCATGGTTATTGTCATGAATAAATGGGATCTTGTAGATGAAGATCGCCGCGACCAACTTGATCGTGAAATCGACCGCCACCTTGATCAAGTTGAATGGGCTCAACGTGTGAATGTTGCTGCTAAAACTGGATGGCACCGAGATCGTTTGGCACCTGCACTTCGTACGGCTCTGGATAGTTGGGAAAAGCGTGTACCTACATCAAAGCTCAACTCTTTCCTTGGTGCTCTCATCGGCGCAACACCGCCGCCTGTTCGCGGTGGCAAGCAACCAAAGGTTTATTACGCCACTCAAGCCGGTATCGCTCCTCCTAAATTCGTTGTCTTTTCAAATGGCTGGATCGAAGCGTCATATCGACGCTTTATTGAACGCCGTTTGCGTGAAGAGTTCTCGTTTCCAGGAACACCGGTTCAAGTTGCGATCCGAGTCAAAGAGCGAGACTAGCCGTGAACTCATCACTAATTTCAATTCCTAACGCTTTAACATTCCTACGCTTTTTGGGAATTCCGTTATTTATTTATCTAACTCTTAGTATCCATGCCGATGGTTGGGCAATTGCAGTTCTTGCAATTGGGGGAGCTACTGATTACTTCGATGGCAAATTAGCGCGTGCATGGAATCAAACTTCACGCTTTGGTGAGTTAGCAGATCCAGCAATCGATCGACTATACATTTTTGCAATTCTTATCGTTTTTCTAATTCGTGAGATTGTTCCCGCTTGGATAATCATTCTGTTGATCGCGCGCGATATTTTCTTGGCAGTGGTAACGATTGCGATGAAAAGTATGGGTCACGGTCCATTTAAGGTTAGCTTTTTGGGCAAAGCCGCCACGTTCAATCTCATGTACGCCTTCCCTTTTTTACTCTTAGCAAAAAGTGATTCATCTCTCGGCACTGTGGCTTTTGTGTTGGGTTGGAGTTTTGCCGCATGGGGGATTGCTCTCTACATCGCTACAGGTATAAGTTATGGCCGCGAAGGCGTTTCGCAGATAAGAGGATCACGTGTCATCAATTCCTGAAAATTTGCAATACACAAAAGAGCATGAATGGGTTAGCGCATCTGGAGATATTTATACAATGGGCATTACCGATTTTGCGCAAGGCGCATTGGGTGACATCGTTTATGTTCAGTTGCCGAAAGTTGGGGAAGTCCTAACGGCAGGAAAAGTTTGCGGTGAAGTTGAATCAACTAAATCTGTTTCAGAGATATTCGCAGCTGTTAGCGGAAAAGTTACAGAGATCAATGATTCTCTTTCTCAGACTCCAGAAATTGTCAACAGCGATCCCTATGGCGCAGGTTGGTTGGTAAAAGTCGAAGTTTCTGGCCAGCCATCTGATCTACTTGATGCAGCTGGATACGCTCAAATCACCGCTTGACCAAATCCTTCTACCCCTTTAGTGTCAGCCTCAGGTTGACGGTGAAGGAGGTGGGCTCGTGCAGGTAGATCCAACGCCAAATGAACTCACGACAACCCTTCACCTTGGGCTTCGTCAGGTAAGTGATTCCCCAGCTGGTGTGCTCGATGAGTACCTAGCCACTTTGCCCGAAGATGATCGCAAAATCATCAAGGAGATTGCTCAGTCAGATGAGAAGGCGATGGTAGTTATAAATCGAGGTTCAAATTTGGGCTCTCGTTTCTTAATTACTTCAGCTGGAGTATCTATTGGCCGTTCTACTTCCAGCGATATTTTCTTAGACGATGTCACCGTTTCTAGATCTCATGCAGTAATTGCAAAAGACACATCAGGATTTTTCTTACGCGATAGCGGTTCGCTAAATGGAACATACGTCAACAATGAAGTTGTAACACACAAAGATTTACATTCCGGGGATCAGATTCAAATTGGCAAGTTCCATATGCTATTTGTTTCTGGCAGAAAATAATTAGGGGAGTACACAAATGGCAGTTCCAGCTCGCGCTTATTTGAGCATTGGTGAAGTTCTTAATCGCTTACGCCCAGATTTCTCAGATATCACGATTTCGAAGATTCGATTTCTTGAATCTGAAGGATTAATTGAGCCACAGCGCACTCCCTCTGGTTACCGTAAATTCACAAGTTCAGATCTAGAACGCCTACGTTATGTCCTATTGGCACAACGCGATCAATATCTTCCACTAAAAGTTATTAAAGATAATCTCGATGCTATAGATCGCGGTTTGCAGCCTGCTGCAACTGGATCTGTCGCTGTCCCTCGTCCAAATATTGGTCTGGCTACTATTGATGGCGAATTGGCCCCAAGTAGCTTCGGAGAAGTTTCAGAGATGCGTTTGTCTCGAGACGAACTTCTCAAGAACTCAGGGCTAAAGGACGAGCAGTTGGTTGAACTAGAAGGCTATGGATTGATCGCTCCTCGCGGTCGTCACTATGACGGCGACGCTCTTGCAATTGCTAAAGCAGTCACCGAAATGTCTGGATTTGGAATCGAACCACGTCACTTGCGCTCTTTCAAATCTGCGGCCGATCGCGAGATTGGATTAATTGAACAAGTAATAACTCCGCTTAACCGTCAAAAAGGTGCAGACTCAAAAGCTCGTGCCCAAGAAGTTGAAAAAGAGATTGCCTCTCTTTCAATTCGTTTGCATGCAGCTCTAGTTCGTGGCGGCCTTCATCGTCTTCGTTCGTAACCAATGTTAATTTCAATGGAAGTTATCGGCGTACGCGTTGAAATGCCTTCCAATCAACCAATCGTGCTCTTGAAAGAAATTGATGGTTCTCGTTTCTTACCTATTTGGGTAGGAGCAGTTGAGGCAACGGCGATCGCATTTGCCCAACAAGGAGTTGAACCACCAAGACCACTTACCCATGATTTAACGCAGATAATTATTGAAGAGCTAGATGCCACCATGGTCGCCATTCATGTCACCCACATTGAAGATGGTGTTTTCTATGCAGCGGTTCAAATTAGAGATTCTTCTGGTCAGAATCACTCAATATCAGCGCGTCCTTCAGATGCAATTGCTCTTGCTCTTCGCGCAAAGGCCAATATCTTGGCCAGTTCTGAGCTACTCGATGAGATCGGAATTGAGATACCAGGTGATGCAACACCTGGCGATGAAAATCAGGAAGTGGAGCGATTTCGAGAGTTTCTCGATCAAATCAACCCGGAGGACTTTGGCGGCTGAGGGTAAACCCTCAATCTCAAGTAGAGGTTTCGACCGTGTCGGTCATTGAATGAGTAGAGACACTGGCCTACATTTGCATCACTCCCCAAGAGAAACGAGTTTCCCCGTGACTTCCCAGGAATTAGAGATTGGCTACCGCGGCGCTACTGCATGTTCAGCCGCAGGTATAACGTATCGCCAGCTAGATTATTGGGCGCGCACAGGTTTAGTTGAACCAGGAATTCGAAATGCCAGTGGTTCAGGAACTCAACGCCTGTATGGATTTCGCGACATTCTTGTTTTAAAGATTGTGAAGCGATTACTAGATGCTGGTGTTTCCTTGCAAAATATTCGCACAGCCGTTGATCACCTTCGCGGCAGGGGAGTCACTGAACTTGAATCAATGACGTTGATGAGTGATGGCGCATCTATCTATGAGTGTGCAAGTCCAGATGAAATTATCGATTTACTTGCAGGCGGTCAGGGAGTTTTTGGAATTGCAGTTGGCAAGGTGTGGCATGAGGTCGAAGGTTCTCTCTCATTACTACAGGGTGAGATTAGTGCTCAAGTTGTGGGTGTCGAATCTAACGATGAACTTTCTCTTCGTCGTAAGAGCAAAGGCGCTTAAAAGCCCATATTCTTAACTCATACAGGCCCAAGAGGACCTGTTCAATGGGTAGGGGATGTTTGTCATGGTTGATTACGACGCATTTTCACGTCGACATATTGGTCCGTCCGAGGATCAAGCGCAGACAATGTTGATGGAGTTAGGTTATTCATCGATGGCTGACTTCATTAAAGACGTAGTGCCAGAAAATATTTCGATTGCCAAGAAATTAAGTCAGACATTGCCCGAAGCGCTAACCGAAGTTGAAGCAATTGCCGAACTACGTGCCTTAGCTGATAAGAATCAAGTATTTCGTTCGTTAATAGGCACTGGCTACTACGGAACAATCACACCTGCCGTTGTACTTCGAAATGTTCTGGAAAATCCTGCCTGGTACACGGCTTACACACCATACCAACCAGAGATTTCGCAAGGGCGACTTGAAGCACTCTTTGCATTTCAAACCGCCGTTTGCGATTTAACTGGATTGCCAATTGCCAATGCATCGATGCTTGATGAAGGAACTGCTGCTGCCGAAGCCATGACATTGGCAAGACGTGTTTATAAAGGAAGCGATTCCGCAGTTTTTCTAATTGATGCTCAAGTACATCCGCAAACAATTGCAGTTGTTCAAACTCGCGCAAAGCCACAAGGAATTGTTGTTGAAGTTGTTGATTTATCAACGTTACCGTCCAACTCTGAAGTTTTCGGAGTATTGGTTCAGTATCCAAATACTCGTGGAGAAATAAATGACTATCGAGAACTTGCTACGTGGGTACATTCCAAAGAAGCTCTGCTCATTGCTGCTACAGATCTTCTTGCACTAACAATAATCACGCCTCCAGGGGAGTGGGGTGCAGATATTGCAGTTGGATCGGCTCAACGTTTTGGTGTTCCAATGGGATTTGGAGGACCGCACGCAGGTTTCATGTCTGTGCGCAATGGATTGGAACGTTCTCTACCTGGACGCTTGATTGGTCAAAGTCTTGATACACATGGCAATCCAGCGTTTCGTTTAGCGCTACAAACTCGCGAACAACATATTCGACGCGATAAGGCCACAAGTAATATTTGTACTGCGCAGGTATTGCTGGCAGTCATGAGTGCTTTCTATGCAATGTGGCATGGTCCGGCAGGGCTAAAAATTATCGCCAAGCGAATTAACTTTCAAACAATCTCATTGGCGCATGCCGTAACTGCAGCGGGTCATAAAGTTGTCAATGCAACTTATTTTGACACTTTAACCATCGAAGTTAAGGATGCCGCAAGCATTCATCAGGCAGCACAAGCAAAGAGGATCAACCTCAGAGAAATCGATGCAACTCATGTGGGTGTTTCACTAGATGAGGCAACTGATTCAAAGCTGCTAAATGATCTGTACAGCATCTTTAGCGGGGGAGAGGCGACATCTGAAGGCTCCAGCATCCCAACTAATTTATCTCGTACTTCTTCATTCTTAACGCATCCAATTTTCAATACTTTGCGTTCTGAAACATCTATGTTGAGATATTTGAGAACTTTATCGGATCGCGATTTGGCTTTGGATCGCACAATGATTCCTTTGGGTTCATGCACAATGAAACTAAATGCAACGACCGAGATGGAAGCGGTAACGTGGCCGGAGTTTTCATCACTTCATCCATTTGCCCCAGCTTTTCAAAGCGCGGGATCACGCCAGTTGATTGCCGAACTTTCTGATTGGTTAGTAAAAATTACCGGATACGACGCTGTCTCTTTGCAGCCAAATGCCGGCAGCCAAGGAGAGTTTGCGGGTCTACTTGCTATTCGCAATTACCATGATTCACGTGGTGATTCTGGGCGCACAATCTGCTTGATTCCTTCATCTGCCCATGGAACCAATGCTGCAAGTGCAGTGATGGCTGGAATGAAAGTTGTAGTTGTCGAATGTGATGAACATGGAAATGTAAGCATCGATGATTTAAAAGCGAAAATTGCACAATATTCTTCTGATTTGGCGGCGATCATGGTGACGTATCCATCTACACATGGAGTCTTTGAATCTGCGATTACCGAACTTTGCGGTTTGGTACATGATGCTGGAGGCCAGGTTTATGTTGATGGCGCTAATTTGAATGCACTTGTTGGTTTAGCTCAACCAGGAAAGTTTGGCGCAGATGTTTCTCACCTTAATTTGCACAAAACTTTCTGCATCCCTCACGGAGGCGGGGGACCAGGAGTTGGTCCTGTTATTTGCAGAGCTCACCTTGCGCCATTTTTGCCTAACCACCCACTCGATGAGTTAGCGGGGCCTGCGAGCGGACCTGGGCCTATCAGTGCGGCTCCATTTGGTTCGGCAAGCATCTTGCCAATTTCTTGGGCATATATTCGAATGATGGGTGGAGAGGGCTTAACTCTTGCCACATCAGTTGCCATTTTGTCGGCCAACTACATGGCGGCAAAGCTCAATCCTTATTTCCCTGTTCTCTATACAGGTGAACATGGGCGAGTGGCGCATGAATGCATCTTGGATTTGCGCGAGATAACTAAAATCAGTGGCGTTACCGTGGATGACATCGCCAAACGTTTAATGGATTACGGTTTCCACGCCCCAACCATGAGCTTTCCGGTTTCAGGAACTTTGATGATCGAACCGACCGAGAGTGAAGATATCGCCGAAATCGACCGTTTTATTGCTGCGATGACCGCTATTCACGGCGAAATTCAGGAGATTATCGATGGCAAGATTGCCGTTGGCGATTCAGCACTTCATCACGCACCACACACAATTGAAGCCATTGTCAGTAGCCAGTGGGATCATGTTTATTCGCGTGAAGTTGGTGGCCTTCCATCGGTGCGTAATGGCCTTGTAAGCGGAGAAATCATCGGGATGCAAGGTAAATACTGGCCAACAGTTGGACGCATCGATGGGGCTTACGGGGATAGGAACCTAATCTGTTCATGTCCTCCAATATCTGAATTCGCATAACTTTACATAATGTAACTTATCGGCGATATACATATACTCGACGGGAAACTATCAGCAGCCAGATCAGAACCATTACTAAGCTCCAATCTCCATATCTATCTCTAGGTGATTGTTCATTAATTAACCCAACTTTGGCATATAAATGATCTGCAACGCCCATTTTTGTTGATTGAACAACATGGCCTTGGTAATCAATAACCGCTGAATATCCCGTTGTTGAAACGGAGAGAATATTTCGTGAATGTTCGATAGCTCGGATTCTAGTTATCGACAATTGTTGAGCACTTTCTGCTGATTTTCCAAAAGTTGCACTGTTTGTTTGCACGGCCAATAAATTCGAGCCTTCGGCGGCATTTCGCACAATCGAATCATCGATTAGTTCGTAACAGATAATTGGAGCGATTCTTGCTCGACCAACTGTAAAGAAAACAGGATGATCCCCAGGTGAAAAGTCGGTAACTTCCTCAGTTAATGGTGAGATTTTTGATGCTAACGACCTCAGTGGAATGTATTCACCGAAAGGCGTTAGGTGCTGTTTTGCGTAGACAGTTTGTACCTTATTTGTCCACAATATTGATGTATTTAGCAATTTCGTATTTTCATTAACAATTGCCCCCACAATCATTGGTTGTGTAAATGAATCTAAAGCCTGAGCGACTTGGTCGTTAGTAAATGGATCAACATCAACGGCATTTTCAGGCCATAAAAGAAAATCAACATTTGGATATTGAACAAGGGCTTTTTGACTCTCTTTAACATGATTGAAAAAGACTTGCGTTGCACGCGCATTAAAATCTAATCCATACGCAGGAACATTTCCTTGAATAAGTAGTGCGCTAGTTGATGATTGACTAGCAACATTAACTGGAATAAAGATTGCAAATAGTGGGATAAGAATCCAATACTGTGCTCGATGTTGGCTCACTCTAAATATAAATAAAGCTAAGAGAAGAACGATCGCTGTTAAACCTGCCGCTCCCCCGTATCGCGCAAAAATTGAATATGGAGCATCGGCCTGTGAATATGCAATCCGTGCCCAACCAAAACCACCAAAAGGAAAATGATTTCGTATCTCTTCCAGTATCAAAAATATAAGAGGATAAGCACCGATCCCCCAGCGTCCAACGAGTGCTAGCGGTAGATAGAAAAATGCTAAGCCGAAGCTAAGAATTAGCCAAGGAGTAGAACCTACGTAGATGCTTGTCCAATGCAATAAGAAAAGATTGGCAGAAAGTCCAAATACAAAAGCTATCACGGCTTTTCGTTCGCTGCGATTTATTGCAAATATATGAATCGATATCGCAATCGGCGCAAGCCACCATTTACCAATTGGAGCAAAGGCTGCAGACAAGAAAGCTCCACTAATAATGGAGAGGAAAATACTTACCAACCTAATGCACTGATCAAACGATCAACGCTGGCACCTAATCCGTAGCGCTCCTTGAATTGATAAATTGCTGATAAGTCATTTGGTGCTTTTGGCATCGCCAGATTCACGGTCGGTAAGGGCGCATTTCTAGCAACCTGAACAACTGTTGGCGCAATTTTCAAATATTCAGCCCCAGCAATAATCTTCTTAGCAAGTGCCGGTGGTAAGGCTTCATGAGCTGCATGTGCACCAGCTAAGGCTTCATCAACATTTGCAAATGCATTTGCAATGACCGCTGCACCTTTTTCACCTATTCCTTTAACACCGGGCAATCCATCTGAAGGGTCACCTCTAAACATTGCAAAAAGTGCGTAACGATCTCCCGGAATTGCATATTTGTTTTCGACATATGCATTGTCGACTAAGTCATGTTGTGATATTCCTTTGGCAAGGTAAACAACTTTTATATCGCGTTTATCATCGACCATTTGAAACAGGTCGCGATCACCTGTGACAATTCGGATGGGGCCTTTTTCTATCTCGGCATAGGTTGCCATGACGTCATCGGCTTCAAAGTCATCTACGCCTACAACAGGAATTCCAAAGAGATCAAGTAAATCAAGGAGAATTGGAATCTGCGGAGTTAGGGTCTCTGGCTCTTCTTCCTCATCCCCCTCCTCTTCTAGGCGATTGGCTTTGTAATCAGGAAATAATTCCACGCGCCAACTTGGTCGCCAATCTCCATCTAGACAGGCCACGATGCGATTAGGTTTATAAACTGAAATAAGTCGCGCAGTCATATCGATATATCCGCGAATAGCATTTACAGGAGTTCCATCTGGGGCAACCAATGTATCTGGCATTCCATAGTAAGCGCGATACCAAAGCGAGGCACTATCGAGAAGCATTAACGTCATAAGTCCCCCATGAGGAATGCGACTACTCCCCTATCAATTCGCTTAACGGCATCTTTACACATTGGTCTAAGTTTCTCACTTGCACCTGATATTTGATTGAGAAGGTCTATAAGTTGCTTGGTGGAACGAACGAAATCCCCAACAGACATATCCGTTCCTTTTAAAACATTTTGCAATGAATTACCACTTGCCCATCGATATGAGACCCAACAGAATCCAGCGTCAGGTTCGCGTTGGGTTTTAACTCCATACTCTGTTTCAATCTCTTCAAGTTCTGCCCACAGTGAAATGACATCTGCTAATGCACTAGAAACTCGCGGGCTTGGCATTTTTGGAGAGACATTATCTGCATTACGGGATTCAAAAATCATTGTTGAAACAACTGATAACAATTCGCTCGCATTAAGTTCATCAAGAACCCCACGTCGAATAGCTTCAGTCAACAATAAATCTGACTCTGCATAAATTTTGGTAAGAATTTTGCCTTGCGCCGTTGGCTTTTCCCCTTCTATGTACTCCAAATGGGTTAAGACTTGGCAAATTTGATCAAAGGTTTTAGCAATCACGTGAGTGCGACTTTGTACACGGGTTCGCAAGCCATCATTTTCGCGATTTAACCGTCCGGCTCTCTCGGCTAAGCGAGCATGATCTTCGCGTTCATTGCATCCGTGACAACTATGGTTGCGCATGGCTTTACGAAGATCAGATAAATCACCTTCCAACCGTGCGCGTTGGCGATTATCAAAAGTTTTCTTCTGGTCTCGCTTAGAAAGCAGAACTTCAACTTCTTTAATTTCTCTACGGATCGCGGCGTATTCTATGAAATCCCCTAGATGGCACTTAACTTGTGCAAGAAGTTCTTCGATTGCGGCGTCATTTTTATGTATCTGACGCGATAAACCTACAACGGCACGGTCGGCTTGAAACTGAGCAAAGCTAGATTCCAACGAACGTCGGGCACGTTCGCGTCCAAAACGCGCTATCAAGTTGATTGACATGTTGTAAGTGGGTGCAAAAGATGAGCGCAAAGGATATGTGCGTGTAGATGCAAGTCCGGCCGCCGAAGCTGAATCGACCGTTGGTGACCATTGGATAACGGCGTTGCCTTCAATATCAATTCCTCGACGTCCAGCACGACCTGTTAATTGCGTGTACTCACCTGGGGTAATAGGTACGTGTGCTTCACCGTTGTACTTAATTAGTTTTTCTAAGACCACAGTGCGTGCTGGCATATTTATGCCGAGGGCAAGGGTTTCAGTTGCAAATACCGCTTTGACAAGACCACGCTGGAATAAATCCTCAACTGCTCCCTTAAAACTAGGTAACAAGCCAGCGTGGTGTGCCGCAATTCCGCGTTCGAGAGCAGTTAACCATTCTGTAAATCCAAGAACCTCTAAATCCTCTTCTGCGATGTTTTGCGTGTATTTCAATGCAGTTGCACGAATCTCGTTTCGCTCTTCTGTATCTGTTAGGCGAAGCCCGGCATGTAGACATTGTTTTACCGCAGCATCACAGCCCACTCTTGAAAAGATGAAGGTTATAGCCGGTAGAAGATTTTCACGAGAAAGTTTCTCAATGATGTCTGCTCGTGTGAGTCGATCTGAGGGTTCGTTATATCTGCCACGACGATGTTTGCTGATAGCGGCCTTACGTACTGCCTCGCGTTCGCGTTGCAAAATCTCTGGGTTGATTTGTCCGGGTTTTTCAAAAAGATCGAGTAAGCGATTGCCGATCAGCACATGCTGATACAAAGGGATTGGCCTGATTTCACTGACAATTACTTGAGTATTTCCACGAACCTCGCCAAGCCATTCACCAAACTCTTCGGCATTAGAAACTGTCGCTGAGAGAGAAATGACCTGAACGCTCTCCATTAAATGAATAAGGACTTCTTCCCAGACCGCGCCGCGGAATTTATCGGCTAAATAGTGGACTTCATCCATTACTACGTAGCCCAAATTCGAGAGAGTGCTTGATCCTGCATAAAGCATGTTGCGTAGAACTTCAGTCGTCATGACCAAGATATCGGCATCACCATTGATGCTGGTGTCACCAGTTAGAAGGCCAACTTTGTCTTCCCCGAATTTAGCAACAAACTCTGAATATTTTTGATTTGATAAAGCTTTGATTGGAGTTGTGTAAAAACATTTTTTTCCGATTTTCAAAGCAAGGTGAGCTGCGAATTCTCCCACGACAGTCTTGCCGGCACCGGTTGGGGCGGCGACTAAGACACCGCTTCCCTCTTCAACGGCATGGCAAGCTGCAATCTGGAATGGGTCAAATTCAAAATTGAAACTAGAAATGAAGGCAGTGGTTTCCTTGAATCTATTTCTAACTTTAGCTGCAGCGAACTTCTCTGCTGGAGTTGTCATGGCATCCAAGTTGATAGGGCGCCAGGTATGCACTCAGCAGTTATAGGAAGCTGGCCAACTCGTTCTCCATCTGCATAACCGACAGCATCTGATGTGATTGAAACGCGCTTGCTGCGCACAATTTCAACGGCAGGGTGAGTTACATGCGTTCCCTTGAACACTCGAGGGAATACTTTGACGAATTCCAACTTACTAATCGGATGAAGAACCATTACGTCAAAGAAACCATCGTTAATATCAGCGGAAGGACAAACCAACATTCCCCCACCATATGAACGGCCATTGGCAACTGCAATAAGCATTGCTTCTGTTGAAATTGTTCGATCATCTAAAACAATTTGATAATGACGTGGTTTAAATCTAGGTAACTCAATAGCTATTGCAACGTTGTACTTGTTAGGTCCCTTTGGCCACGACATGGAGTTAGCTTTTTCATTGACAATAGAATCAAACCCAGTTGAAAGAATGGCTCCAAACCACTCACCATCGACTAAACCTAAATCCATGGGCCTAGGAGGTGAATTCAAAACCGATTCAAGAAGTGCATCTATATCAGTGAGTGACCAACCTAAAGTACGAACGAAATCATTTCCTGTTCCGGCCGGAATCACCATCAGAGGTATTTGGGCGGGGGTCACTTTTTGCAAAACTAAGTGCATTAATCCATCTCCCCCGACCGCTATAACTCCCTCGCAAGCGGGATATTTTTCGATAAAGGTTGAAAGCAAATCTGATTGATCTACTTGATTTCTTCCAATGATAATTTCATATGAGATATCGCGCGCATTGAGATAACCGGCAACGTAAGTACCAAGAGTTGCGCCTTTCCCCTGACCCGAAACAGGGTTTATTACTAAGGCCCACATGCGCCGACCCTATCTAACTATTCGCTGATAGGTGCGGGTGAATCAATGGATGTTGGCCCCGTCGCTATCTTTTCGGCACGTTTGTCTCGCCGCTTATCGACCAAGAGGGCTATGCCGCCAGCCATGAAGTAGAGAATTACAAGTGGCAGAGCCAGAAGCATCATCGTTAACGGATCGGCAGTAGGTGTAAAGGCGGCAGTGAAGAGAACGATTGAGAAGATCCAGATGCGCCAAGGACGCAAAATTGTAGTACCGCGCAGAAATCCGATGAGATTGAAAGTGACAAGGAAGATTGGAAGTTCGAAAGCTAGACCAAAGAGCAGAATAATTCTCATTACAAAATCTAAGTAGTCATCAAACTTAACCAAGTTCGACAAAGCATTAGGTGTAAATCCAAAAAGAACCTTTATCGCTACAGGAAGCACTAGATATCCAAGCGTGGCACCTATTGCAAAAAAAGGCGTAGCAGAAGCAATAAATAAAACTGAGTTGCGCTTCTCTTTACGATGTAAACCAGGGGCGATGAAACCCCATAATTGAAAGAGCCAGTAAGGCGCCGAAAGAATTACGCCAGCAAGAAGTGCAACCTTAATCTGCAGATTCAACGGCCCTAAAACGCCATTGATGTAGAGCGAGCCACAATGCGTAGCTCCACTCTTTTGGGCTGCTGCTAAATCGCAAACAGGAAGAGCCAGCTTTGTAATAATCGGATTGTAGAAGTACCAACCAACACCAGATGCAAGAAGAATCGCGACAGATGCGCGTACTACTCGCTTACGAAGTTCTCGTAGATGATCTAGTAATGGCATCCGCGCGTCTTTAGAAGACGCCATCGTGCGTTATTTGTCTGTAGGTGTTTCGCCGTCAGCCTTCTTCTCTTCAGCCGTCATTTCCTTCATCTCGCTCTTGAAGATTCGCATGGAGCGACCGAGAGAGCGTGCTGAATCAGGAAGACGCTTTGCACCAAAGAGGACAAGAACAACGATGAGAAGAATCAAAATATGGCTAGGTTCACGTAAGAACATTGCTAGAACTCCCTGCAGTTGGAAAATACCTAAGTGAGAAGGTTACCTCAGGCGCAGCAGAAAACGCTAGGCGTACTCAATTTGCTAGGTAACGATCCAGTATCAGTTGAGCCTTTTGGGCAATCTGGGCCCTTAAATTAGCTGGTTCAATGAGTTGGACACTTCCTGAGGATCCAAAAACGCTGCGAATTATCCATTGTTGAGAAAAAGAAAGAGATTGATATTCATCGGAAGTGGAAATGTGAGGTATTGCAAACCTCTCTTTCATCAATCGCAACCGGCTATTGACTCTGATTGTGAATTCTAAACTCTGACCATTATTGGAATTTGACTCCTGTTTCGGAATATGTGCCTTCTCTTTAACTACACATTTTAGAATTCTATCCAACCGAAAAATTCGAAATGCACCGGCGTTATGGCAAAAGGCAACGAGGTACTCCGTGCCGTTTTCAATGCGCACCTCCAACGGTGAAACCAAACGTTCGGAGACTGAGTCGTTGTACAACGAATGATAGGAAATATCTAATGAACTTTGCGACCTAAGGGCGCTTTCTATTTGAGCACGCAATGAGCTCGATACATCACTAGTGGCGCGGAGCCTTGAAACAATGCCCGATTTCTGTGAAAGACGTGAAGTCAAAACCTCAATTTTTTCATGCAGGTTGGAATCTGCATCTAGAGATTCCTTCAATAAATCTAATCCCATGAGCAGTGCAACGATTTCATCGAAGTTGAGAGTTCTGGGATTCTCGAGTGTTTGAGCATTTCGTATTGAGACAAAGCCAGATTCAAAAGAGAGATCCATTAACTCTAAAGCTGTGTATCCAGGAAGACCGCACATCCATAAAGTTGTCAGATCAGCGCTCATTTGTGATTCGGAGACATTAAAGGTTGCAGCCAGATCCTTGAGAGAAATTCCTTGATTGGCGCTGATGAATGGCACAAGTGATAAAAGGCGCTCAGTATGTTGCAAAGGTGCTGGACGGGCTTTAACCATGGGAAACGACCAGATCTCGAAGTGTCTGGATGATTGCAAGACGCAGTTCTGTGGGTTCTAGAACAACAACATCATCTAAGTGCCAAAGAATTGAATCAATAAAGGAGTTTGAATCGGTGTACTCGATCTTAAATCTTTCCCACTCCCCTAAATCAGCCACGAGTGATGCATTTTTTCGAAGCATTAGCGCCTTATTTTTGCGAATGTCCAAAACGGCTAATCCATGTTCTGCATCAGTTTCAAGAACCTCAAGGAGATCAAAGCCATGTGGTACTTGAAATGAGTTCTCTTTACCAGTCAGAGATACTTCTCCGTTAACTCTATCGAAACGAAAAGTGCGAACTTCATTCTTCGAACAGTCCAATCCGGAAAAATACCAATGACCCTCACGAGTAGCTACTGCGTATGGAAAAACCTCGCGTGTTTCATTATTTAACTCGGAAGAGATGTAGACAAAAACAATTTTACGACCTTTTGCGATTGCTTCAAGAACGGTTTCGAGTTCTTGGCTGGACCACGCCATGCGGGGTGCCAAAGTTGGGATCGAGTCCAAATCAGAATCAATACCCATGGACTTTAACTTCACAAGGGCAGAGTTGGCAGCGGTACCTAAAGCCGCACCATTCCAAGCTTGGGCCGCTAACGACAAAAGTGCGATATCTGTTCCAGAAATTACGCCGAGATCAAGTTTGTAGTTTTCTGGTTTAATTCGATAACCAGCTTCATCATTAAATAACGGATCTAATCCGCCCACTTCAATCTCTATACCTATGGAACGCAAATCATCCTTATCGCGTTCAAACATTCTCTCTTTGGATTCGATGGATCCTTCGTAACCTTCAATGCTGCGGAAAATCTCGTCTTTGGTTAAATAGCGTTTTGTTGCAAGCAAAGCGATAGTTAAATTAACAAGCCGTTCACTCTTCCGCGACACCGTAAGCACCTTTTGAAGGACGACGTCGACGCGCAAGAACTTCTACACCCGGAGCCATGCGCCGACTTTGAATAAGGAAACCAGTGTGGCCAATCATGCGTTGCTGTGGCCTTACCGCCAACCCTTCATGATGCCATCCGCGAACCAGGGTTTCACTACTTTCAGGTTCTGTGAATCGTCCATCGTTTTTTATCGCTTCAGCAGTTGCCGATAATTGGGTTGTCGTAGCTACATAGGAGAGAAATACTCCACCTGGACGAAGTGCACGGGCGGCGATATCAACACATTCCCAGGGGGCAAGCATGTCCAAAATTACGCGATCAAATTCGCTTTCGAAATTTTGATCCTGCAAATCGCCCACCGTGAGCTTCCAATTCTCCATATCTGTTTCGAAATAATTTTCAACATTTGAACGTGCATTATCAGCAAAATCGGCCCGTCGTTCGACTGAGTGAACGTAACCTTTTTCACCGGCGGCGCGAAGGAGTGAAATAGTTAGGGCCCCACTGCCGACCCCGGCTTCAAGCACTCGAGCTCCAGGATAGATATCAGCGACACCAATAATCATGGCTGCATCTTTGGGGTAGACAATCGTTGCGCCTCGAGGCATTGTGAGAACGTAATCGGCCAAAAGTGGTTTGAAGGCTGTGAACTTTAACCCAGCTGTAGTACTTACGACGGAGCCTTCAGGCATTCCAATTAAATCTTCATGGGTTATCCAACCCTTATGTGTATGCCACTCTTTTCCAGGAGTAATGGTGAAGCTGTATAACTTGCCCTTGGGGTCGGTGAGTTGTACTCGATCCCCGCTCGCAAAATAACCTTGATTCGACACGGGTGCATCTTAGGTCAATTATTGTCGGCAAGTGCGGGTATGTTGCCGTACGTGAGCAACCAACCGCTTCGGCTCTCCCCCAGCCGAGTAAGTGAGTTTGAGAACTGCCCGCAACTCTACAAATACAGGGTCATCGATCAACTACCG
This sequence comes from uncultured Actinomycetes bacterium, assembly GCA_903825015.1. Taxonomy (GTDB): domain Bacteria; phylum Actinomycetota; class Actinomycetes; order Nanopelagicales; family Nanopelagicaceae; genus Planktophila. The sequence continues at coordinate 26,940 of CAIJYZ010000023.1, read as the reverse complement.
CAGCCACCCTCTTTAGATGCCGAACGCGGAACTTTAGTTCACACCGTCTTGCATGATCTCTTTGAACGCCCAGCAGCCGATCGAACACCAATGAGTGCAATTGATCTGCTCCCCTCCAGATGGCAGGCCCAGATGGAAGAAAAACCCGAGCTGATGGCAATGGTTACAAATGAGAAAGAATGGCTTGATAGAGCCGGTGCGCTACTGCAGACATATTTTACATTGGAAGATCCACGAAGTTTCGAAGCTACATATCGCGAGATTCATCTTGAAAGTGATTTCTCTCCAACGGTGTACTTACATGGTTACGTTGATCGACTAGATGTTGCCCCAACTGGTGAAGTACGCATTGTTGATTATAAAACCGGTAAAGCACCAAAACCAGGATGGGAACAAAAAGCGCTATTCCAACTACGCGTGTATGCCCTTCTCTATTTCAAAACCCACAACGTATTGCCCCGACTTTTGCAGCTAATCTATCTTGGTGATGCAAAGCTAGTTAAGAGTATTCCGACATTAAGTGATTTAGCTGCTACAGAGAAATCTTTAGAACGGGTAGCACAAGATATTTTTGCATCAATTGAAAAAGACTATTGGCCACCGAAACCAAGTCGATTATGTGACTGGTGCTATTTTAAGAACATCTGCCCTGCACATACAAGTTAGATTTTAAAGGTGAAATCTTGCCAAAGTTGTTCAAGTAAATCGTAGTTCAGTTGCTCAAGAGAACTTATTGATCGCACACGTTCTGACTCTTCAACCACAACTAAATGCGGAACAGCAATAAGCCATGCCCCACTACTCTTTGCTGCATTAACTCCAGTGAGGGAATCTTCGAAGATACAACAATTTTCGATTTTTGAATCTGTTAACTCCGCTGCTTTCAAATATGCATCTGGGTGCGGCTTGGTTCGCAATACGTCATCACTTGAAATTGAAAAGGGGAATAGGTCGGTCCCAATATTCTCCAAGACGGCATCGACGATGATTCTTGGGCTGGCAGATACGAGCCCAGTTTTTACGCCATTACCTTGCAGTTCCTTGACTAGTTCAAAAGCTCCCGGCATCAAGGGAGTATGACCACGCATTTTTGACGCTTGTACATCAATGAGTGTTTGAGTGAAATATTGCGGGCTTTTTGCTTCATGACACTTTTCGTACATGTATTCACCCACACGGCTTAATGGGCCTCCCAGACATGCAACTTGATCTTCCGGCAGCCATTGATAGCCATATTCTGCCGTTATTTCGATTTCAGAGAGAAGCCATTGCGGTTCAGAATCAACCATCAAACCATCCATATCGAAAAAGGCCGCCTCGAAGAATTTGCTCACGATAATGCTTCCTAACTTAAGATATGCGTAGAGTTTTTTGGCAAGATTACCCTAAGGTTTAGACCTATGGAGATACACCACATTCCCGCCTTACGAAATCCGATTATGGTGATGGCCTTTTCTGGATGGAATGATGCCGGAGAAGCAGCTACTGGAGCAGTTGATCATCTTCTAGCAGCATGGCAAAACGAAACTAATGAGGTTGTTCCGGAACTTATAGGAGATATTGAATCTGAAGAGTTTTATGATCTTCAAGTTAATCGGCCACATATTGTTATCGATGATTCGCATATTCGCAGTATCTCTTGGCCAACTACTGAAATCTTTGGTCTATCAATTGCCTCCTTTGATCGTGATTTAGTTATAGTCAAAGGTGTAGAGCCATCAATGCGATGGAAAAGTTTTACCCGCGAACTTCTAGATTTGGCCGATGATTTAGAAGTTTCACTTGTCGTAACTCTAGGTTCGTTACTTGCAGATGTCCCTCATACTCGGCCGATTAGCGTTAGCGGAAGTGGAGCGCATCCCGATATCGCTCAACGCCTTGGAGTAGAAACCTCTCGGTATGAAGGTCCTACTGGAATTTTGGGAATTATCGGCGATGGTTGCATGCGCCGTGGCATCGATGCAGTTTCATTGTGGGCCGCGATTCCACACTATGCATCAAGTTCTCCATCGCCCAAAGCATCGCTCTCGCTTATCAATGCATTAGAAGATTTCTTAGATATTGAAATTCCCTCTGTGGATTTGCCTGAAGCTGCCGAAGAGTGGGAAAAAGATGTAACTGAGATGGCGACAGAAGATAGTGATATTTCTGAATATGTTAAAGCACTAGAGGATTCAAAAGATGCTGCAGAACTACCTGAGGTATCAGGAGATTCGATAGCAAAAGAGTTTGAAAGATATCTAAAGCGCCGATCTAAAGATTAAAAAGCGAGTCCCAGTAGGGCATCTAATGTTTGCTTAAGCTCTTGAGCAGATCCTCCGGTAGATCCACCAATCGAAGCCTCTGCCCACATCTCTAGCGCGTAGAAAGCACGTGGAGTATCAAGATCTTGGCTCAACGCCGCAACAATCTCGGCATTAACAGCATCAGTGGGGGCTATAGAACTTGCTTCGAAAGCTAATCGGATTTTAGCAATGCGTACTGTCGCTTCTTGAAGCAGTGAATCGCTCCACATTCGGTCTTTTCGGTAATGCTGTGACAATAAAGCAAAACGAATAACCATCGGATCAACCCCTGAATTAACCAGAGTAGAAACAAAGACCAAGTTTCCTTTGCTCTTACTCATTTTTTCTCCATCGAGGCCAATCATGGCGCTGTGCACGTATGTACTTGCTAACTCTTTACCCGTCAGCACGCGAGCTTGTGATGCACACATTTCATGGTGCGGGAAAATTAAATCGCTTCCGCCGCCTTGGATGTCGATACAAGTGTTGGCATCTAATTCGGGTTCAAGGTATTTCAATGCAATTGCAGTGCACTCAATGTGCCAACCTGGACGACCTTTCCCATGAGGTGACTCCCAACCAGGTTCATTAGGACGCTGCGCCATCCATACAAGGCAATCAAGAGGATCCGTTTTGCCAGGCAAGGTTGGATTGCCTCCACGCTGTGAAAAAATCTCCTGCATTTGCAACTTACTCAAATGCGAAAGTAAACCAAATTCGTTCGACGAATAATTCTTAAAGTATAAATCTTTATCTATTGCATAAATTGTGCCAGCTTTCTCTAAAGCTGTAATCGCTTCGGAAACCAGGTCAATTGCCTCAACGGCTCCGATGTAATTTTGGGGCGGAATGACACGCAAATTGATCATGTCACTTCGAAATAAATCAATCTGGGAAGTAGCTAACTTCTCCCAGTCGACGTTATCTCTGATGGCTCGTTCTAATAAAGGATCGTCAATGTCAGTAATGTTTTGAACGTAAGAAACTTCTGCTCCGCTGGCGCGCAAATAACGGTTGATTAGGTCAAATGTTAAGTAAGTTGCGGCGTGACCTAGATGTGTCGCGTCATATGGCGTAATGCCACATACATACATGCGGTAGAGATTTTTCTCCTGCAAGGCTTCAAGTTGCATACTCTTAGAGTTGGTCAAAGAAAGCGTAGGTACTGCCAAGTTACCGGCCAGCTTTGGTATAGCAACTTCGGCCCAAGATTTCATAGGTAGATGATAGTTAATTACCTATTAAAACGCAGGCCAAGGAATGGCTGGCCAGTCTGGACTTGGCAGTGGCATTGTTGCCGTATTGAGCATGTGTTTTGCTCGAAGAGTTATGGCTTCGATTTCATTAACTGTTAAATGCATAGTTAGGTCAAGTTCATTTCCTAGACTGGCGATGAGGAGTTCTAAAGCTGCAATCTCCGTTGGAGTAAGCAAATCACCTGCCCATTGCCATAGAACCGTTCGAAGTTTGTCTTCCTCATGAAAAGTCACGCCATGATCGCATCCAAAAAGCTCACCACTTTTGGTAGGCAAAAGATGACCGATCTTTCTATCAGTGTTATTGACGATTGCATCAAAGAAAGCCATCTGACGTAGCTCTGGGATGTCTTGGGAAAAATAATTGGCAAGATCGATGGATTCATCGATATCTATCCACTCTTGGACCATGCCTTGTCCATACGGGCCATCGCGCAAAATTGTTAAGGGAACAACATTCAAATTGAGAAATTCACTCACCAAGAAAGCTGCATACTCTCGGTCAGCCAATGTGCCATCGGGGAAATCCCAAAGCGGCCTCTCCCCTGCAATCGGTTTATAAATGCAAATCTTCTCCATTGCATTCAGGGTTACTTTTGCATAGAGCGTGGCATTAGAGGCATCAACTAAACGGCCCGTTACTACTAGTTCGCCCGTTTCTAATAGCAAGCGATTAACGTCGATAGCCATTTGCCCTTGGACATAAGTGTCCGCGCGGATCAATTGGAATTGCACAGAAAGGACAAGGAAGTCGTCCGGCATTTACAACTGCAAAAGTCCTTGTTATAAATGCCTGGGCTTGAGAAATACTTAGACCAAACACTAACTCTGCGTGTTCTTCTTCTTCCTCATCCTCGAGATCACTTTGAATGTCAATCTCAGAGATGGCATATAACTCGATTTGAATCCGCTTCTTCTCACTTTCCCACGCGATTGAGATTGCCCCAATGACAAAATCGCTATCAATAGGTTGCTCAAGCGGTAGGTCATCTCTTGTTAATGCCTTGCTGTGAAGCGACAGGTCCTCTTTAAGAACTTGCTTCACCAAAAGTTCAAGGCGTTGGGCCATAGTCAGTACTTGAGATTTCTCAATCGCTGCACTAATTAATCTATTTGCACTTCGTACTTGCAAAAAGAACTGACGTTCGCCTGGTTCTCCTACCGTGCCAGTAACAAATCGATCTACTTCCTCAAATTCATAGCTCATTTGCCCGGCCCACCACCCAGTAGATTTCTACCTCGATTGGGTGCGTTAAGCATCTCATTGACTTGGGATCGGGAGTCATTTAGAAGTGTAAGTCTTGGCTGATTGGTTGAATAATCTAAAATTGTGACCGAGGCAGGGTCAATAACAATTCGTTGAAAATCATCGAGATGCATACCCAACGCGCTGCTAACAATGGCTTTTATGACATCGCCATGGCTTACAAGAACAACTGCGCCTTTGCCTTTTGCCAAAAGTGAATCATGTACTGACTGCATTGCTCTTTGTTGCATATGAGCAAGTCCCTCACCATCTGGAAAATACATTGCACTTGGTTTATTTTGAACAACGCTCCAAAGTTTGTGGCGTGAGAGAACCACCAATTTCTTGCCACTCCAGGATCCATAATCAACTTCGTTAAGTTTTTCATCCTGAATTACTTGATCGTTTTTCAACTTGGGTAAGGATGCAAGCCATGGGGCTATGGTCTCCTGGCAGCGGCCCATAGGGCTGACGCGAATCTGTTTTATTGGAAATTTGCCCAATCTATTTGCCAATTCGCCAGATTGCTGTACACCTTTTTCTGAGAGTTTTATATTGGGAAGACGACCAGACAAAATTCCCTTGGCATTTGCTTGCGAATGGGCATGTCTAATCAAAACTATCTGCATAACACAAAGGCTATCGCAGGTTTTGCCCGAATGAGTTGCTAAGGTCTCTCCATGCAGATGCGAAAAGCCGGAAACAGCGGATTAATGCTCTCTCGATTAGCTCTAGGAACCATGACATGGGGCCGAGATACAGATGAACATGAAGCTGCAGATCAGTGCCGGGCATATATCGATGCCGGGGGAAATTTTCTAGATACCGCAGCAACTTACGGAGATGGCGATAGTGAGCGAGTAATTGGCGGCTTAATTGGTGCGTTGTTTCAACGCGATGAAGTCATCATTGCGACTAAAGCTGGTCTTACATTTCCTGATGGAGTGCGGACCGTTGACAACTCTCGCCATGCATTAATAGCCGAACTAGATCGATCATTAACACGATTAGGAACTGACTTCGTTGATATTTGGCAGGTGCATTCATGGGATCCATTTGCTCCAATTGATGACACTTTGTCAGCTCTTGATTATGCATACACATCCGGTCGTGCTCGGTATGTGGGGGTTTCCAATTTTGCAGGTTGGCAGTTGGCACTAGCGGCTACAAAACAGATTAGTAACTCTGCAAAAGCCCCACTTACAACAATTCAAAATGAATACTCTTTACTAAACAGAGACGTTGAAGTAGAGATGCTAGATAGTGCAGAAGCTTGTGGAGTTGGTTTCTTGGCATGGGCTCCGCTGGCACGTGGAGTCTTGACTGGTAAATATCGAAACGGGATTCCAAGTGATTCAAGAGGAGCCGCTCCACATTTCGCTAAAGACATTGCTCCGTATTTAGATTCGCGGAGTAATCGCATAGTTGAAGCTGTTTGGGTTGCAGCTAGTGGATTGGGATATTCACCCCTTGAAATCGCTTTGTCTTGGGTACGCGATGCCCCAGGCGTAACCAGCACCATCATCGGGGCAAGAACGGGAGCTCAACTTCGTGGGGTACTAAAGAGTGAAGAGATTTCACTTCCAGAAATTGTTCGTAGCGCCTTGAACGACGTGAGTGCTTAAGCGTGTTCTAGGAAATCTTTGAGAACTCGGACACCAAAGACCAAACCATCAACCGGTACTCGCTCATCAACTCCATGAAAGAGCGCCATGAAATCGAAATCTGCATCCAGTTTGAGTGGTGAAAAACCGTAGCCAATAATTCCTAGTTCAGCTAAAGCTTTATTATCTGTTCCACCGCTCATTACATAGGGAACAGGAATGCCATCTGGATCCTCTGCCAAGATAGCTGCGCACATCGCTTCAACAAGATCTCCCTCAAATGCAAACTCAAGAGCTTTATCCGTAGTGATTGTTTCGATAGTAATGTCGGGGCCAATTAGCAACTTAATAGTTTCGTTTAATTCATCTTCAAAGCCTGGAATAAATCTTCCATCAACTACTGCGCTAGCTGAACCGGGAATAACATTTGCCTTGTAGCCAGCCTCAAGCATTGTTGGATTCGCAGTATTTTGCAGAGTGGCGCCAATCATTCTTGAAGCAAATCCAAGTTCACTCAGAAGAGGAGTTAAATCTTTTTCGTCGTACTCCTTTCCAGTTTCCTGCGCAACTTTTTTGAAAAAAGCTTTAACAGTTTTGCTATAGCGCTGAGGCCATGTGTGATTACCAATTTTAGCGACAGCTTCGCTCAAACGAGTTAGAGCGTTTTCATCATTTGTTACAGAACCATGACCTGCACGACCATGTGCAGTTAACTTCATCCAATGAATTCCTTTTTCCGCAGTCTCAATCAAATATAGACGCTTACCTCCAGCAACTGTGACGGAGAATCCGCCTACTTCGGATATTGCTTCAGTGCAGCCAGCAAATACTTCTGGATGCTTATCTACCATCCAATGCGAGCCATAAATACTTCCGGCCTCTTCGTCAGCAAAGAAAACTAAAACTATGTCGCGAGTAGGAACATAGCCAGTTCGAGCCCAGTCACGAACAGTTGCTAACATCATTGCATCCATGTTTTTCATGTCCACGGCGCCGCGTCCCCAGATCATTCCATCAATAATCTCTCCGCAAAAAGGATCAACGGACCAGTCTGCTGCATTTGCTGGCACAACATCTAAGTGACCATGCAAAACTAATCCAGGACGAGATGCATCACTACCTTTTATACGAGCGACAACATTGCATCGTCCAGGTGCTGATTCGTAGAGTTTTGACTCGATTCCAACTTCAGAAAGTAGTTTCATCACATGTTCGGCTACTGATTTTTCATCACCTTTGCCATCACCGAAATTGACTGAAGGAATTCTGATTAACTCCTGGCAGATTCTGATGGCGTCATTTTCAATTTCGGGGCGTGATGTAGTGGTCATTTCGCCATTCTCTCACCCAATTGCTATCCTTTCCCAGCACTTAGTCCGGGTGGCGGAATTGGCAGACGCGCTAGCTTGAGGTGTTAGTTCCCGCAAGGGATTAGGGGTTCAAGTCCCCTCTCGGACACCGTTGGTTAGGATGGATTTATGGAACTCGATGAGGCACTCTCACTCATTCGCCCCATCGCCGATTACCCAAAACCTGGGATCCTTTTTCAAGACATAACCCCTCTACTTGCAAATGCTGCAGCTTTCACCTGCATTACGCAGGAGTTTTCTAAACATGCAGGCGGGGTCCATGTCATAGCAGGAATCGAAGCACGGGGGTTCATTTTTGCCTCTGCATTAGCAAATGCACTCAATATTGGATTTGTACCCATCCGAAAAGCAGGCAAATTACCCCACCAAGTTCATTCTCAAAGTTATGGACTCGAATACGGAACTGATGTTCTCGAAATCCATATTGATGCACTTCCGCTAGATGGAAAGACCCTTCTTGTAGATGATGTCCTTGCAACAGGTGGAACTCTTGAGGCCGCTATTGAGCTGGTGCATAGGGCCGGCGGAAGTGTTCTTCAAATTTTGGCTCTTTTAGAGATTGAGTCCCTGGGTGGACGTCAACGTTTGGCTAGCAAATATCCTGACATACCAATTACTTCGCTGGTGGTTTCATAAAAGTGCGCATACTTCAAATTCAAGGGTTGCGTGCACTTGCCGCAATATTAGTTACCTTGTTTCACGCACGAATTATCCCAGGCGGTTTTATTGGTGTAGATATTTTCTATGTGATCTCTGGTTATTTAATTACAGGACTGATTCTTCGCGAGATTGAAAAAACCGGTCGGTTAGACCTGAAAAATTTCTACCAGCGTCGTATCAAGAGATTATTGCCAACTTCAGTCTTTGTTCTCTTCGTGACCGCACTGTTTGCTTGGTTTCTTTTGCCGGCGATTACACGTGATTCTTTAGGTAGAGATCTCTTTGCGGCCTCGGCCTATATTTCTAACTACCTTTTTGCGTGGTGGCAAAATGATTATCAGAACCTCAATGCCACACCTTCACCCTTCATCCACTATTGGTCCTTAGCAGTTGAAGAGCAGTTCTATTTAATTTGGCCGATTTTCATAATGATTCTGGCTCGTTATGGTAAAAAGATCGTTTTCATCGGTGTAGCGGTAACTACATTTCTATCACTTCTTTTTTCAATATATCTGACACAGACCGCACCTATCTGGGCTTTTTACTCCTTACCAACACGAGCTTGGGAACTTGGCTTTGGAGCCCTGCTGCTATTTCTTCCAACTTCGGTAAGGAAGTTCAAGATTCTGCCATGGTTTGCCTTACTTGGCGTTGCGGTATCTGCACTTAATTTTGACGAGAACACTGCCTTTCCCGGAAAGAACGCACTACTTCCAGTATTGGCCACCGTTTTGCTTATTGCCACAATTACCTACTGGCCACCCTTATTTAACGATCTAGCAAATTCCCGGCTAAGCCAATGGCTCGGAGCAATTTCTTATCCACTTTATTTATGGCATTGGCCTGCCCTTGTCTTGCCAAGTAGCGCGCTCGGACGACCATTAAAGATTCATGAACGATTTTTGTGCATTCTCTTAACAATTTTGCTTGCCCATTTAACAAGCAAGTACGTTGAAGAGCCTATTCGTCACAAGAAGTTACCAGTGCGCGCCGTTTATGTCGGTGCGCTTTTTACAACAGTTTTCTCACTTGTGGCCGGATTAGTTATTGCTTCGAGTGCTTCATCAATGATCACAACAAAAGGCCCCGCTTCGTACAAATTTGATCTCGTAAAAATTATGGAAAAACCCGCTGTATATGGAGATGGTTGCCATGTTAATTATGGTGAAACCAAATCTGGATACTGCACATATGGAGATAAGAATTCGAAAACAACAGTTGTCCTGTACGGGGATTCACATGCTGCCCAATGGTTTCCTGCTCTTGAGCAGTTGGCGGTTACGCGCGGATTCAAACTTATTTCGCTGACAAAGTCAGCCTGTCCAGCGGTAGATTCACCACGGCCTGATCAAGGTGCTTTCAAAATGGTTCACTGTGCAAAATGGCGCGAAAATTCAATTGCCAGGATTCAAGATTTACACCCCGCAGCTGTCATAACAAGCAGTTTTCAATACTTCACTCCCCCATCTGGATATCCAGACAGGGCCAAGTGGTGGAGTGACGGGCAAGGGAAGTTACTTAAAGAGCTTAATGGAGCTTCATCTCACTTGATCTACATTAGTGACACACCTCGACCTCTACGTGATATTCCTAATTGTTTAGCATCTCGCAACTCCAACTCTTGCGACTCAACTGAAAAATCACCAGTTGCAATAATCTCCGGATTTGAAGTTATAGATCCGACACCATGGCTTTGTTCGTCATACTGTCCGGCGATTATCGGTGGAGTAGTTGCATATCGCGATGCTTCTCACATTTCGGTGGCGATGTCGAAGGTTCTTATACCAAGACTTGAAGAAGCATTAATGGCTAAGGGATTATTTTCCTAACTTTTATGGCAGGATGCGTTCTATGGCCGAGTTAATTTATTATTGCGGAACAATGGATAGTGGAAAATCCACACTGGCATTGCAGACGGCCCATAACCACCAAAGTCGTGGTCGAACCGGATTAATTTTCACAAATAAAGATCGTGCCGGAAAAGGAATAATCTCTTCTCGCTTGGGTCTTTCCAGTCCTGCTATTGAAGTCGTTCCAACCATAGACCTGCATAAATACGTAGTTGACGCTTTGTCATCGGGAGATCGCATCGATTACATAATCTGTGATGAAGCGCAATTTTATGAGCGCGTCCAAATTGAACAGTTAGCCCGGATTGTTGATGGTTTAGGAATAGATGTCTATGCATTTGGCATCTTGAGCGATTTTCGAACGACGCTATTTCCAGGTTCAGCACGCCTAGTTGAATTAGCCGATCGCGTAAATACCTTGCAAGTAGAAGCTCTTTGCTGGTGTGGGTCACGAGCAACGCATAATGCACGAACAATCGGTGGAGTAATGGTTGTTGAAGGCGAACAAGTCGTTGTGGGAGATGTTTCACCTGGAAGTGAAGTCGGATATGAAGTCTTGTGTCGACGCCACCATATGCGCCAAGTTACAGCGCGCGCTTCTCGCGCAGGTCACGTATCCTCTCAACCTCTACCTTTCAAGGAGTAAAAAATGAAGGCTCGCGGACTTGCTGCATTGACCCCGAAATCAGATTTAACAACTTTTGAGTTCGAACGCAGAGAACTTGGAGCCCACGATGTTGCTCTCGATATCGCATACGCAGGCATATGCCACTCAGATATCCACCAAGTTCGTGAAGAATGGGGTCCAGCAATATTTCCGATGGTTCCAGGTCATGAAATTGCTGGAACTGTCAGTGCCATCGGCAGCTCTGTAACGAAATTTGCAATCGGGGATCGTATAGGCGTCGGAGTATTCATTGATTCATGTCGCACATGTGCAAGTTGCTTGGCGGGTTTACAACAGTATTGCGAACTTGGAATGACAGGGACTTACAACACTCTTGAACGCGACGGCAAGACGGTTGCAATGGGTGGCTACTCAAACATCTTTGTTATAAATGAAGATTATGCCGTGCATATCCCAGAGAACCTTTCCTTAGACGGCGTTGCGCCTCTGCTGTGTGCAGGAATTACTCTCTACTCCCCTTTGCGAACGTGGAATGTTGGTAAAGGCTCAAAAGTTGCCGTGATGGGTCTTGGCGGTTTGGGCCACATGGGCGTCAAATTTGCGGTCGCACTAGGTGCCGAAGTTACAGTTTTATCCCACTCTTCATCTAAACGTGAAGATGCTTTGGCTATGGGAGCTACTCACTTTGTTGATACTAGTGAGCCTGACTCACTAAAACCTTTGCGCAAATCTTTCGATTTAATTCTCAATACAGTAAGTGCCTCATTGGATATCAATTCCTACTTGAATCTATTGAAACTCGATGCGACTTTGGTGGTAATTGGTTTGCCAGGAAAACCCTACGAAGTAAATGTTGGAGCATTACTTGATGGACGTCGTCGAATTGCTGGGTCAATGATCGGTGGAATACCTCAGATGCAGGAAATGCTTGATTTCTGTGGAGTTCATGGCATCGTTAGCGATATAGAAGTAATTGATGCTTCATATGCAAATACTGCCTATGAACGCACGATCGCCAGCGATGTAAAATATCGCTTTGTTATTGACGCTTCTACCTTTTAAACAAATCCGTGAACTAACATCGCCAGTAATGGTGCGACGGCTAGCGCTGGCAAAAGATTTCCCACAGCCACATGTTTAATATTCAAAAGACGTAAGCCAATGGCGATTAGGAGCAATCCGCCAACTATTGTCATCGCATCAATTTGGTAGCCATTTAGAATCTCACCAAGACCCAATCCTATGAGGGTCCAGAATCCTTGATATATAGCTACGGGAAATGCTGCTACTGCGACTCCCCAACCCAATGAGGATGAAAAAGCCATAGCGGCAAAAAAGTCTAAAGAACTCTTCAATAAAAGCTGATCGATTCCATTGGACATTCCATCGCTAATGCTTCCCAAAATCGCAAGTGGTCCAATTGCAAAAAGTAACGATGCAGTCACAAAACCTTCTACAAATGGGCTGTCCTGTGAAGCCTTAAATCGTTTGCGTAGATCTTCTCCCAGATGATCAAGACGATCCTCTAATCGTGCAGCAGAACCTAGTAATCCGCCTATAAGAAGTGAGCCTAGGACAACCAAGAGCGGCCAACCTTGTGGCAACGATGAAATGTAGCGATCAGACCACATTGGAATTAGGGCAGAGGCCGCGCCGAGCAAAGTCGCTAATCCTAAAACATCAGTTAACAAGCTTCTAGTTTTAGTATTAAGACGATGTCCAATGGCAATTCCAAGGCTTGCCCCAGCAATAATCGCAACGACGTTAATTACCGTACCAATACCTGGAAACATTGTTGAAGAATAGCCTGACTCCATCGGTACGGTTGCAATAGACTCCCCCAATGTCATCCAATGCTTTCATGGAGTTTTTGCGCCCGCATAAAACTGTTCCAGTTACGCCTTGGACCGGAAAAGGTAAATGGGATCTTTCAATCTCGCGCGTTTCAATTCTCTTCATCGGATTATTTATTTTTGGAATCGGTGATGCATTCGTAATTCAGGGAAATATTGGAAATGGTCCATGGTCTGTATTAGCTCAAGGAGTTTCCAGACATCTGCACATTGCTATGGGTTGGTCAACTCTTGGAATTAGCACTCTTGTTTTGCTTGCTTGGATTCCGTTAAGAGAAAAACCTGGTTTTGGCACGATTTCAAATATCATCATCATCGCAATCGCTATCCAAATCGGAGTTACATACATTCCGTTGCAAGAAAATTTCGCGGTGGGCTTGATCTTTGCATTGGTTGGAATCGGGATGGTGGGAGTTGCTTCAACTCTCTACATCACCTGCGGTTTAGGTCCCGGTCCCAGAGATGGCCTTATGACTGGACTTCACTTTAAGACGCGTATTCGCGTAGGGCGAGTCCGTCTGGCGATTGAGAGCACGGTTTTTGCCCTAGGTTGGCTGCTCGGTGGCACTGTCGGCCTTGGAACTCTCCTATTTGCCGGCTTAATTGGCCAATCGGTAGCAGTAGCTCTAGGTGTCGTTTCCCGAATTACGAGCAAGTAACAACTACCCTAAAAGCATTCCCAACGGCTTTGCGTTAGCCGATTTATAGCGCACGGGGTCGCAAACACCCCCGTAAACAAAATTAGAGAGGCTCTATTAATGCTGGATTCGTTTTTTAAGATCTCCGAGCGGGGTTCAACAGTTGGTCGCGAGATTCGTGGCGGTTTCGTCACATTCTTCACAATGGCCTACATCATTGCTCTCAATCCACTCATTATTGGTGGCGCAGTAGATAGTGACAAGAAGTTTCTAGGCGGCTTTTCTGCATTCGGTCAAAATCTTCCACTAATTGCGGCAGCAACAGCATTGGTGGCAGGTATTTTGACGATTCTTATGGGCGTCGTAGGTAATTTTCCACTAGCGATTGCAACTGGACTTGGACTTAATACTTTCGTTGCTTATGGCATCGCATCAAAGATGACATGGGCCGATGCAATGGGACTAGTTGTTCTAGAAGGTCTCATCATTACCGTTCTTGTTCTAACTGGATTTAGAACTGCCGTTTTCAAGGCCGTTCCTCAGCAACTTAAATATGCAATCTCGGTAGGAATTGGTCTATTTATTGCACTTATTGGCCTGGTTGACTCTGGATTCGTGCGCCGCACAGGCGTTGGTCCAGTTCCTGTTCAACTTGGTGATGGCGGAAATCTAGTCGGCTGGCCAATCGTTGTATTTATCTTTGGTCTGTTATTGATCGTCACACTGATGGTGCGCAAGACAAAAGGCGCACTGCTAATCGGCATCGTAGGTGCAACAGTGCTCGCTGTTATTGTGGAAGCTGCTTTCAAAATCGGACCAAGTTTTATTTCACCGACCGAGAGCAATCCAAAGGGTTGGGGATTAAATATTCCTAAGCTCCCAGATAGCGTCGTATCAACACCTGATTTCTCCCTTCTGGGCCACTTCAGTCTCTTGGGTTCATTTAGCAAGATTTCTTTTGTATCTGCCGTTCTATTGGTATTTACACTTCTGCTATCTGATTTCTTTGACACAGTTGGAACAGTTACTGCAATTGGACATGAAGCTGGATTAATCGATAAAGAGGGCAATGTTCCAAATAACGATCGAATCCTTCTTGTTGACTCAATCGCTGCAGCTGCAGGTGGAGCAGCAGGAATCTCTTCAAATACTTCATATATCGAATCTGCCTCAGGTGTTGGCGAAGGTGCGCGCACTGGTTTAGCATCAGTAGTTACTGGCATCTGTTTCTTGCTAGCAACTTTCCTCTCCCCACTTGTTGCAATCATTCCTTACGAAGCAGCAACTCCAGCGCTAGTAATAGTTGGATTCTTGATGATGACTCAAGTCAAGGATATTGACTGGGCTGATCTTGGTATAGCAATTCCTGCATTTTTAACAATCATCTTGATGCCATTTACATATAGCATCTCAGTAGGTATTGGTGCAGGTTTTGTTTCTCACGTACTTATTCGTGCCGTTCAGGGACGTCGCAAGGATGTACATCCATTGCTATGGCTTGTGGCCGCATTGTTCGTGATTTACTTTATGACCTCTCCCATCACTGCATGGATCGGTTAAATTGAAGTAGTTATTTAGGCGAAAACCCCGTAGAGAAATCTGCGGGGTTTTTGCTTTTCACCAATTTATTTGCGTTTTACCTTGATTGCGCAACATCTCATTGACTTTAGAAAATGGTTTCGAACCAAAGAAACCTCTGTATGCAGATAATGGACTTGGATGGGGTGAAGCAATAGTCAACTTTGGATTGAAGTACTTCGACAACTCGTAAGCTTTCTTACCCCAAAAAACACCGATTACATCGCGTTCGCCAATTATTTTTGCGGTTAATGAAGTCAGAGCCGACCATCCAAAATCCTCATGCGAGAGAGATAACCCAGGAGTCGTCGTCAGGGTTTGATTAAGTAGAAAAACACCTTGTTCGCTCCAGCGATGTAGGTCGCCATTGCTCGGAGCGGGGATATTGCAATCATCCTGGAGCTCTTTAAAGATGTTGCGAAGTGAGGCAGGCAGAGGTTGCGTATCTTGTGAAACTGAGAATGCCAAGCCGTGTGCGTAGCCCGGAGTTGGATAAGGATCCTGACCGATAATAATCACCTTAATATCTTCTGGAGGTAGTTGATACGCCGCCAAAATATTTTCGAAACTTGGCGTTACGTTATTTCTTTCAATTCTCTTTTCGATATTTGTGATTAACGAGCTTTGGGTTTCAAGCAGCTGTTGCCATTGTGGATGCAACTGGTCGAAAAGATTCACGGCACCTACTGGTAAGCGCGTGCCGAGAATCGACCAGCATCAGCGGTCACAATTATCTTCTCATTGAAAATCGCAGAAATATGTTCAGAAGTTATGACTGAGGCAACCGGGCCGGAGACAGCAATCTGCCCATTTTTGAGTAGCAGAGCGTGAGTAGTTCCTATTGGAATCTCCTCAATATGGTGAGTTACCAATATGGTTGCAGGTGCACTTGGGTCAGCAGAAAAGTCGGCAAAACGTCGCAGTAGATCCTCTCTGCCCCCAACATCTAAGCCGCCAGCTGGTTCATCCAATAATAAAAGCTCGGGATCAGCCATCAGTGCTCGCGCAATTTGCGTTCGCTTCTTTTCGCCTTCGCTTAAAGATCCGTACAGCCGATCACCTAGATCACGAACTCCGAAAGTAGTTAACAATGCGATTGATCGTGATTCATCCCAAAGATCATATTCTTCATTCCATCTACCCAAGATTGCATAAGCAGCGGTTAAAACGACATCTTTAACTTTCTCATCCGCCGGAATATCTTCTGCGATTGGCGCACCACAAATGCCGATACGTGTTCGCAATTCAAAGAGATCAACATGGCCCATCTGCTTTCCAAGGACCCACACATCGCCATGCGTTGGAAATATTTTTGTAGATAAAATTTGAAGCAACGTTGTTTTTCCGGCTCCATTGGGACCTAAAATAACCCAACGCTCCCCTGGAGCGATTTGGAAATTCAATGGGCCAAGAATGATCTTTTCACCTCGGCGAACCGAAACATCGCAAAGCTGCAGCACGGGTGATGTTGTCATAGAGCAAAAAGATAGTGGTTAAAAGCCTCTTAACCTCTGATTAATGGCCTTTGGTCTCTGTGATTTTAAGATAATCTAGGCCACATCATGGTTAAAGAAGCAGATAACGAGCAATTTACGGGATTAATCCTACTAAGCGGGGAAGACAGGCCAGGGATAACTCAGGCTCTTTTTGAGGTTTTAGCTCCTTTTGCGATCACAATCGTTGATATTGAGCAGGTCGTAATCAAGGATCGCCTCATATTAACCGTACTTATTTCTCTCAATAATGCTCACGAAGAGGCAATAACTAAGGATCTTGAGAATTGTGCGCTTACTTTGGGTGTAGATATCGCAACATTGTTCTCATATGCGCAGAGTTCAACGATAACTAGCAAAAAGGGTTTGGTTCACGTAGTTATTCTCTCGAAGAAAATTAATCCAAATGCAATAGCTCAGCTGGCCCTAGGTATTTCCCAATCTGGTGGCAACATTGAACGAATTACTAGACTTGCCTCATCACCAGTGACTGCAATTGAATTTGTAATATCAGGTGCAGACCAAAGTTCAATCGGCGCAGTACTTTCTCCGATTGCTTCTTCAAATAATGTAGATATTGCTGTGCAAGCCGGAGGGCTACAACGTCATGCCCGTAAGTTAGTTCAACTAGATGTGGATTCAACTCTAATCCAACAGGAAGTCATAGAACTACTTGCGGCAAAAGCCGGGGTTGCAGATGCTGTAATTGAAATCACCGATAAGGCGATGCGAGGCGAAATTGATTTTGCACAATCACTCAAAGAGCGTGTAGCACTTCTAAAGGGTCTACCAGAATCGGCAATTGTTGAAGTCCAAAGTGAAATTCTATTAACTCCAGGTGCCCGAACTTTGGTAAGTACTCTCCAGAAGCTGGGTCATACGGTTACTGTTGTTTCTGGTGGTTTTATAGATGTGATTGCTCCTCTACTTCAGGAGTTGGAGATCAAATACTTTAAAGCCAACACTCTCGGAATCGATTCAGGGCTCTTGACTGGTGAAGTCGTCGGGCCAATCATTGACAGAGCCGCTAAGGCCCAAGCCCTTCGTGAGTTCGCCGCTGCAGAATCTATTTCAATGGAACAAACAATTGCCATCGGTGATGGGGCAAATGATTTAGACATGATTGCCGCCGCTGGATTGGGAATAGCATTTAATGCCAAGCCTGCTGTTAAAGCCGCTGCAGATAGTTCGGTCTCTGAGCCTTACTTAGGTTCTGTTCTATATCTACTTGGTATACCTGGCGAGGATATAGAGGAAATCTAGAATTAAAGTCTGCAAGCGTGAATATCTGTAACCAAGATTCCACGCGCGCCAACTGCCCAAAGTTCGTCCATGACGCGATTGGTGTCTTTGCGTGGAACCATTGCTCGCACCGCAACCCAATCATCTTTTTGTAACGGTGAAATAGTTGGAGATTCAAGACCAGGTGTAATTGCGCAAGCTATCTCAACACTTACTTTAGGAATATCATAATCAAGAAGGACATATCTGCGAGCAGTGACTACGCCTTGCAATCGACGTATCAGAATCTCCAACTCTGAAGCGATCGCTGCTCCCTTGCGCGCGATCACCACGGCCTCACTTGTCAAAATCGGATCACCGAAAATCTTCAATCCTGCTTGGCGCAATGTATTGCCAGTACTGACCACATCGGCAATCAAATCTGCAACACCTAACCGCACGCTGCTTTCTACCGCACCGTCTAAGCGCACAACCTCAGCGGTTATGTCTAAAGCCTTTAAGTGATGTGCAACAAGACCAGGATAGGCAGTTGCCACGCGCTTACCTGCAATATCTGATGTTTTCCAATCACCATCAACTGGAGCCGCAAATCGAAATGTAGATCCTCCAAAATTTAGAGATAAGAGTTCAACAGCATCGGCAGCGGAATCGATTAGTAAATCTCGCCCAGTTATGCCGGCCTCAAGTTCACCAGAACCAACATAGATTGCGATATCTCGTGGGCGTAAATAGTAGAATTCAACACTGTTGTCGTTATCGACTAAAACTAGGTCACGACTATCCGTACGTTGACGGTAGCCAGCCTCTTTTAGAACAGAGATTGATTCTTCCGCTAATGAACCTTTATTAGGAACGGCGATACGCAACATTAATTAGCTCGATTCACTTAAAGGTATGTATAAACATCATCAAGATTTAAACCGCGTGCCAACATCAAAGTTTGAACGTGATAAATCAACTGGGAAATCTCTTCGGCAAGAGCTTCATCGCTCTCATGCTCTGCGGCTAGCCAAACTTCGCCAGCTTCTTCCAAAATCTTTTTTCCTATTGAATGCACGCCGGCATCTATGGCTGCAACTGTCCCAGATCCCTCTGGGCGTAGCCGGGCTTTTTCGCTTAATTCGGCCCAGAGGGATTCAAAAGATTTCATGTAATGAGTTTACTAGAGGTAACTAAAGTGATGCTGCCAATTTTTCACTCCGAGAGATTCGTAGCCATGAGATGAATCCCCACACAACAAATGGTAGATAAATCGCATAAAGCGTGCCTGTTGGGTAATAACCATTTTTGAAGGCAAATGGTACGCCGACGAAGTCGACAGCTACCCAAACCAACCAAAATTCTACATAACCACGACTCATGCCATATGTAGCCAGAGCTGTGCCAGTAAAAATCCAGGTATCGACGAGCAACCAGGTTCCGCTCTCCCCTAAAGCCTTAAAGATCTGCATTGAGAGAAAAAAGAAGATAATAATTACTGGTACAAGAATCTGCTTCTCTTTCGTGGTGGTCCATCGTGGATTAACTGCAGGTTGTTCGCTGCCATTGGCTCGACGGTGTTGAGCCCAACGTATCCATCCGTACACGCTCACGATAATCAGTAAGAGATTTCGACTGGCTTGGCCATAGAAATTTGCTGAAGGTTGGTCTGCGTATGCAAAAACTGCTCCCAGAAAGACTGTGAAAAGTAATGCATCCCCAAGAATTCCCACCGGCCATGCTGCAACTTTGCGCTTCATTCCCAAGACGGCGCTACTTAAACCTAATACACCGCCAACAATCTCACGCAAGGCAATTGATTTACTTCCAAAATGAACTGTGCTTTCGAAAAACCATTTAATAAGTGACACTGTTGATCCTTCCTAGTAGAAAAGCTCCAGGAAGCAACGAGGAATAACTGCAGCACAAAGGCAACAGAAACCCCTGTTCCTTTATCCAGACTTTAACTGTCGGTTTTGGAATTTCACCAAATCAACCGATCACTGGATGTGATCGGGTCGCGGACTCTACCGCCGGTTCGGATTTACACCGACCCCCGGAACAACGTGGGATTAGTTTGCCACACTGATTGCTAGTTCGCGCAACGAAACAACCATCGCCGCCGGATCCTGGGCTTTAAATACTGCGCTACCTGCCACAAAGGTATCTGCGCCTGCGGCAACAGCAATTTCAATAGTCTCAAGTGAAATTCCGCCATCAACTTGCAGCCAGATTGGGCGATCTCCAATAATTGATCTGGTTTTACGTACCTTCTCCATCATGTCAGCCATGAATTTTTGACCACCAAAACCTGGCTCTACGGTCATAATCAAGAACATATCTACTAGGTCAGTAAATTCGGCATAGGAATCGATTGCGGTATTTGGTTTAACTGCCAGCCCGGCACGTGATCCTTGCTTTCGAATTGAGCGCAATGTAGCTGCAATATTGGTAACGGCTTCGGCATGAACCGTGACGCTTGAACAGCCAGCCTCTGCGTACTGCGGAGCAACCTCATCAGCATTGGCAACCATAAGGTGGGCATCAACACCAATCGGAGAGCTTTGAATTATTGCTCGTGCGCTTTCAAAATCAAAAGTGAAATTAGGTACGAAAATATTATCCATAACATCAAGGTGAATAAGATCGGATACGTCAGCAATCTTTGCAATCTCAGCATTTAAATTGCCGAAGTCAGCATTCAAAATACTTGGCGTGATACGAATTTCTCGGCTCATGCGCAAAGTTTAACTCTCAACTTGCGATTTCTTGCGAAATAGGGCTAAGAACATCGCATCTGTTCCGTGTTTATGTGTCCATAGAGATAATGCACCGGCGCGAGTAGCGTCTAGTAAATTTGGAGGCAGAAATGGTGAAACATCAATCTGCTCAAGCTCTGGGTGTTTCTTTAAGATATCCAACACTTGAACTGTTGTCTCAGCTAAGTGCGGAGAACAAGTGGCATAACCCAAGACCCCTCCATCATTGATAACTGAAAGAGATGAGTCGATCAATTCACGTTGTAAAAGTGTGAGCTCGCGCAAATCCGCAAGAGTGCGTCTCCATCTGACCTCAGGTCGTCGACGTAAAGCACCCAGTCCGGTACATGGTGCATCAACAAGGACTGCATCAAAGCTCTCTCCATAAGATGCGATCTCACGTCCATCCCCGCAGAGAACACGAGAACCGTGCACAACTTTCTTGACTAGATCAGCTCGTGCTGCTGAATACTCATTTGCGGTAAAAGTGATGTCACGTTGTTTTGCAATACTGGACAAAAGCGCGGCTTTGCCTCCAGGGCCTGCACACATATCTAGCCATGCAGTGCCTGCACTAGCGGCGGCAAATATCGTCGCGACTAACTGAGAACCTTCATCTTGAACACCTGCCAAACGATGCTTAATCAACTCTAGATTTCCAGGATTTCCTTTAAGTCGAGCGCCAAGCTTTGAATATTTCGTCGGCTCGGCACCGAGTGCAATCAACTCTTCTTGTGTTGAAAATCCGGGCCAGGAAACTAAAGTGGGAAGAGCTGGAATATTATTTGTTTGAAGCTCAGCCTCTACCGATTCCCAGTCCTTCAATAAATCAAAATATGCAGAAACTATCCACTCGGGATGAGAATACTGAATTGATAAGCGAGCCACTGGATCTGTGACTGCTTCTAAAGGTGCGAACCATTCTTCGTGGCTCTTCCTCGTTACTGAGCGAAGCAAAGCATTTACAAAACTTGCTTTTGATTCGCCCAAACGCTTACGAGCAACTTCAACAGTTGCTGAAACCGAGGCGTGATCAGGGATACGCAGCTCGTGAATTTGATGAACTCCCATGCGAGCTAAGTCGATTATGCCTGAATCTACTTCAGACCAAGGGCGATCTGAAACCTGTTTCAAAACCCAATCATGCTTACCCTGCATTCGTAAGGTTCCGTAAACTAATTCGGTAACGAGATTGCGATCTCTGTCTTCTAGCTTTGAAGCGCCAAGGGCGACCGGCAACAACAAATTGGAATATCCATCATTACGGTTTACTTCAGTTATTAAATCAAAAGCAAGCAACCTAACGGCATCTGGTTTAGGTGATTGAAAAGTATTACGCCGCGCCTCAGCCACATTGTTCCTGACACATAAATCTAGCTCCGCGAGACCAATCCAAAGCTGGCATCTCCTTCTTACCTGCTGGGATTACTGAAATTAGCGAGATATTCCCGTCGCCAGTTCCAATTAAACATAATGCATCCTGAACTAACAACTGACCAGGATTTAATTCGTACCTAGCATCTATGTTCACAGCTCTTGAAATCTTTAAAGGTTCGCCTCGAAATACCGTCCAAGCTGATGGAGCTGGATAGAAAGCACGAATTTTATTAATAATTGCAATCGAAGGCATGTGCCAATCTATCTCGCCCTCTTCCTTGCTTAGCTTCTTGGCAGAACTGGGTTCACCATTTTGATGCGTAGGTTTAATACCCTTTTCAATATCACTAATTGTTTTTGAAACGGCAAGCACGCCTATCTTGGATAAATCACTCAAGAGTTCAGAACTTCTAGAAGTGGGGTCGATATCAAAAGGCATAGCTACGTAAACCGGTCCCGTATCCATACCCTCATCAAGTTGAAAAACACTCACACCGCTTGCAACATCTCCATTTTCAATCGCTCTTTGAACTGGCGCCGCACCTCGGTATTTGGGTAAGAGCGAAAAATGTAAGTTGATACAACCAAAGCGCGGTATTTCAAGTGATTGCTTGGCGAGTATCCGCCCGTAACCAATTGTCAGGAGCAGATCTAAACCAGCTAGCGATCTATTTAGCTCTTCGATGGTGGTTGGTTTACACATCTCTACCGCATTTGCTATCGCCCACTCGCTCACTGCAGAGCCTTTGAGATTCTGACCACGGCCGTATGGGCGATCGGGTTGCGTTATCACTCGGACTAATTCATGTTCGCTATCTTTGAGCCAATCGAGAGATGGAATTGCAACATCAGGAGTAGCAGCGACTCCAATACGCATTAAGTATTCCGCCCGAATATCGAATGAGGAGAGCTCCTAATAATGGGGGTATTTCCTTTTTCAGTTTCCAAATTAAACCATTCAGATTCTCTAATCTCTTTCATTGCCAATTTACGATCCTCTGGGCTTAAACGATCTATAAAGAGAATGCCGTCAAGGTGATCAGTTTCGTGCTGCAGTGCTCGCGCTAAGAACTCGGACCCTTCAACGACAATGGGTTCTCCAAACATATTGAATCCCTTTGCCACCGCTTTAAGCGCCCGTTTGGTTTCATACCGCATCTCTGGAAATGATAAACAACCTTCTTCCCCATCTTGAATCTCATCCCCCAGTGCAAGAGTTGGATTTATCAAATGCCCTAAGACGTCATCAACGTGCCATGTGAATACACGTAATGGGACGCCAATCTGAGGCGCTGCAAGACCTGCCCCCGGAGCCTCGAGCATAGTGTCAGTTAAATCCGCTACTAGATTACGAAGTTCTTTATCAAAATCTATAACTGGAGATGCCGGTGTAAGCAAAACCGGATCTCCGAAGAGGCGAATCTCTTGAATCGACATAGCGCCAGTCTATCAAAAATACTAAAGTGAATATGGGTTGATTCGAAGTGTGGAATCCAACTTCTTTGAAATGCTACGTCGGCGCATCAATTCATGCATGAAAGCGACGAAATTACTCTGTGACTTCACTTCATTTAGTACGACAATCTTGCTCTTGTTTGAATCCAATTTTGTTGGACCTAAAACTCGAGTATTTTCCCCCAACCTTGCCTCCGAAATTGCACGGTGAATACCCGTAACCAATGCATTAGCTTGGGAAGTAGGTATCTCAAGAACCGCGCTATTTACGATAGGAGGAAAAGATATTTCTTCACGTTGCTTCAACTCGCGCTTTAATAATGAACCTGGATTCCAGCGATACAAAGAAGGCACGATTGGATGAGTCTCTTCTATCGAAAGAAGTACTGCTCCCCCGGGCTCAACCATGGCTGCAGTTTCAAAAAATAGTTCAGCAGCTCTTTCATTTGCTCGCAAGTCATCATGTGTGAAATAAGTTAAACCTTCGAGAATAACCACAGCTGCATATCCACCACTTACATAAGGGGCCGCACCCGGTGTGCACAAAATGAAAGAGGGCTTGGCCTCGACGCTATTTTTAATTACGTCGCCATAAGAAAGAATGATCGGAACGTTGGCAAAGGCTCTTGAAATCTCCTCCGCAGCTCTTTCTATTCCCCTAGAAACGGCATAAGTTCGCTCGCGTTTGCAGTATGAACATTTCCAATCAGAGGTTTCCTTGCCGCATATACGACATGATGGTGGGGCATTTTTGGAAGATAAAAAGAGTTTGCCGCCGCAGGAACACGTGGCAATATTCTTACAGTGAGAACATAAAACTGCATTTGCATAACCTTTGCGAGGTAGCACGAAAAGAACAGGACCCTTTTTAACCCCCTGGCGTATATCTGTAAAAATACGACCGGGTAAAAGGGAAGAATCGGGTGCCGAAAAAGCCTTAACGTTTAATCGCGCACTCGAATTTATATATCTCACGATTTTACTTTCGATCAGTGTGGCTACATCGAGGGACGGCACATAACCACACAAAACTACATTGGCAGAATCTAAAGTTCTTCGCATTATCGCTACATCTCGTGCGTTCCATCCTGGAGTACGAATCTCATAGAGATCAGGTGATGATTCTTTAAAAATAATAATCGTCGAACTTGTTGGAAGTGGAGCAAAAACAGCACTTCTCGCGCCGATAATGATGTGCTTAGCAGTTGAAAAAGAATTTAAAAAAGCCGAGTACCTATCACTACGTGAGACATTGCTGTCGATTCGAAGTACCTGATCTTTTACTGCATGCAGTGCTTCGACAATTCTGGTGATGTCACGGTCATCCGGAGCAACTATAAGGACGCTGCCACGAGATAGAGCGGCAATAGCAAAATCGGCTACTAAAACTGTTGGATCAATATGCGGCTCAAATGCACGATATGAAACTTCACCAGATCCGCCCGTGCTTTCCACTTCATGCTCGCCTGACACATGGGATTTGTCCACGGATGCTACTCGTGGAGGTATCGCGCTTCGAATAATGTCCCAAGGATTTCCGGCCCATTGCTTGGCAACTTCTGCGATTAGCGCCAACGTAGATTTAGTGGCTACTGGGTGCGGCGATAAAACTTTACTAATGGTTTTCAGATTCACGAGTGGTTCAGATTGATCTAATCGTGCAACCACAATTGCTTCAACTTCACGCGTTCCAAAGGGAACTTGCACCCGAACTCCGATTTTTACTGATGACGAGAGTTTCTCTGGAACTTGGTAGTCATATTCTCCATCTAAATGAAATACGCCGGTATCGACCCAGACTCTTGCATACGGCAATTCGGTCGCAAAGGCCCCGATAAGGGCAGGAGCAACCTGCGACTTGAGCTTAAAGAGCCGTGGCGTTGCCACTGTCGTTACTTAATTGCGTTTTGAAGTTCAGAAACACGATTAGTGCGTTCCCATGCAAACTCTGGAAGTTCACGGCCAAAGTGGCCGTAGGCACTCGTCAAGGAGTAGATAGGACGCAGTAAATCTAAATCTCGAATAATCGCTGCAGGACGAAGATCAAATACAGTCGTAACCGCGCTTTGAATTTTTGCTACTGGAACTGTTTCCGTTCCAAAAGTCTCAACAAATACTCCAACTGGTTGAGCCTTACCAATTGCATATGCGACTTGAACCTCGCATCGGCGTGCAAGACCAGCAGCGACAACGTTTTTTGCCACCCAACGCATTGCATACGCAGCAGAACGATCCACCTTTGATGGGTCTTTTCCACTGAATGCGCCACCACCATGTCGGGCCATTCCGCCATATGTATCAACGATTATTTTGCGACCTGTAAGTCCTGCATCTCCCATAGGTCCACCAATTACGAAACGGCCAGTTGGGTTAATGAGCGTCTTAAGATCTTTGCGTGGCAAATCAATTGTCGCCAAAATTGGATCTATTACATGTTCGATAATCTCAGGAGTTAATTTTTTAGCCACATCAACTGATTCAGCGTGCTGACTGGATATAACTACTGTATTCAATGCAACGGCGCGGTCTCCATCGTATTCAATGGTTACTTGCGTTTTCCCATCAGGGCGAAGGTATGGAAGTAAACCTGATTTACGAACCTTAGTTAACTGTTGAGCTAATGCATGCGCTAACCAGATAGGCAGCGGCATGAGTTCTTTTGTGTCATCGCATGCATACCCAAACATTAAACCTTGGTCACCAGCTCCTTGTAAATCCAAAGGATCTACGTGCTCACCTACGCGGTGTTCGTAGGCATCATCAACACCTTGTGCAATATCTTGTGACTGCTGGCCTATTGAAATCGAAACACCGCAACTATTTCCATCGAAACCCTTGTCAGATGAGTCATATCCAATATCTAGAACGGTGTCGCGGACGATTCCCATAACATCTGCATACCCGTCGGTCGTTACTTCACCAGCAACATGCACTTGACCGGTAGTAATGAGGGTTTCGACTGCTACGCGCGATTTGGAATCCTGCGAGAGTAACGAGTCAAGAACTGCATCAGAAATTGCATCGGCAATCTTGTCTGGATGTCCTTCAGTTACGGATTCAGATGTGAAGAGGCGTTGTGACATTGTCCTAACCTATCTGCTTAAGAGCGTAATCGAGGAGAAGATTGGCAAGTGTGTCTTTAGATTGTTGTGAAACAGGGATGTTTTCACCCTGAGCCGTAAGGATAGTACCTGCGGTCTCATCCTGTCCAAATATCGCGCCATCTGAAACATCATTTACGTAGATCAGATCTAAACCCTTTGATTCAAGCTTGTTTTGTGCAGATGCAAGTAGTTCACTTGTTTCTGCTGCAAACCCGACAACTATTTGATTTTTCTTAATCGGGCGCAAAGCAGCTAATAAATCCGGGTTAGCCTCTAGTTCGATACTGGTGAAGAATGCTTTTTTGATCTTTTCAAGAGAAGTAATCTTTGGCTTAGCATCGGCAACCGCAGCGGCCATTACAAGAATATCTGTTTGAGAAAATGATTCCTTTAAGGCGATGAGCATCTGATCTGCAGTTTCAACATGAGTGATTGTTATTCCTGGAATGCTTTCGATTGCAATATTTGCCGCAATAAGCTCGACATTGGCTCCACGTGCGGCTGCAGCTTTTGCAATTGCAATGCCTTGCTTGCCTGAGGATCGATTTCCGATGAAGCGAACT
>CAIJYZ010000022.1 GCA_903825015.1 uncultured Actinomycetes bacterium | reverse complement strand
CTAACAACCCGAGGCATCCAGGCGCCGGAAACGCTTGAATGCAGGTGGAAACCTATCAGTTATGGAGGCCTTGTCGCACATATGCGACACCGCCAAGATTGTCGTATGAGCCACTGGGAAATAAGGATTGCCCTAGCCCTGACGCTCTTTTTGGCAGGGGTTCCAGAGGCAGCTTCGGCAGCCACACCTACGGTGACCGAAGTAATCTCCACATTGGCCGTTAAGGGCCGTGCTCCAAAAACCGGTTATACGCGCGAACAGTTCGGAACAGCTTGGAAAGATGTCGATGGAAATAGCTGTGACACCCGCAACGATATTTTGAAAAGGGATTTAACGGCGCAAGTCTTCAAGGATCACTGCACGATTCTTAGCGGGGTTTTGCCCGATCCTTATTCCGGGGAGAGTATTGATTTTCTTAGGGGAGTAGGCACAAGTAATGCAGTTCAGATTGATCATGTTGTTGCCCTATCAAATGCCTGGCAAACCGGGGCCTTCAAATTAACTATTGAAAAACGAACGGCCTTTGCTAACGATCCATTGAATTTGTTAGCTGTAAAAGGTGTATTAAATTCGCAAAAAGGTGACGGAGATGCTGCAACTTGGTTGCCTCCACGAAAGAATTACAGGTGCGCATATGTTGCACGGCAAGTGGCAGTTAAAGCTAAATATGGGCTTTGGTTAACTGCTCCAGAAAAAGCTGCAATTGTGAAGATTATTTCAAAGTGCCCAAAGCAGTTGGTACCAACTAATTAATTTAGTGGGCAGATTTCTTTAAGCGCTCGCGAGATCTTTCAATCTCTGCCTGTGCTTCAATCGCATCGACCCAATTGCCACCAGTGACACTCTTGCCTGGTTCTAACGCTTTATAGACTTCAAAGAAGTGTTGAATTTCTGAAAGTTCAAACTCAGGCACATCTTTCAAATCCTGAAGTGATTCTTTGCGAATATCACCGGCTGCAACACAGAGCAATTTGTCATCTCCGCCAGCCTCATCGGTCATATTGAACATTCCGATAGCACGGCAAGAAACTACGCAGCCTGGAAAAGTTGGTTCATCCAACATCACCAAAGCATCAAGTGGGTCGCCATCTAATGACAAAGTGTTCTTAACAAAACCATAGTCATATGGGTAGCGCGTTGATGTAAAGAGCATGCGATCTAAACGGATTTCTCCAGTTAAGTGATCGACTTCGTATTTGTTGCGACTGCCAGCTGGGATTTCAATGATGACATCGAAGATCATTGCTCACACATTTTCTCTACTCGTCGCGGTTGCGACCAAACAAAATTGGGGTGAACGACGGGGCTCGAACCCGCGACATCCCGGACCACAACCGGGTGCTCTACCAGCTGAGCTACGTCCACCATGAGTGCCAAAGTCTACCTGTTACAGCGTTGGGCCCGGAACAAATACTGCGCTGCGGTAATACGCCAATTCAGCGATTGAATCTTGAATATCACCCAATGCGCGGTGGTTGCCCGTCTTTGCTGGGGCGTTGAAATATGCCTTGGCATGCCAGCGGCGGGCCAACTCCTTGATCGATGAAACATCGATGGTTCGGTAGTGCAGGTAATCGTTAAGCAGTGGCATGTCGCGGGCGATGAAAGAGCGATCAACTGACACCGAGTTACCGGCTAAGGGAGATTTACCAGGCAGAGTATTTGCACTCTCTAAATATTTGATGATTGCCTCTTCGGCCGCGCTAACCGATATTCCATTAGGGATTTCAGTAATTAATCCCGATGTCGTGTGCATCTGCGTGACGAACTCATTCATGCCGGCTAACTGCTCGGCGCTCGCCTTAATTACGACATCTATACCTTCGCCAATGACGTTGAGTTCAGAGTCGGTTACAAGGACGGCGATTTCGACGAGGACATCTTTCTCAAGAGAGAGCCCCGTCATTTCGCAGTCGATCCAGATCAAGTTCGGTTGTTCATTAGCCATGCGCGCCTGGCAGGAATCGAACCTGCGACAACCCGCTTAGAAGGCGGGTGCTCTATCCGACTGAGCTACAGGCGCCTGTAGGGTCGTGAATGCTAAGTCTACCGACACATAACGATAAGGTTTCGTCTCATGGCTGAGTTCATTTATACGATGAAGAAGGCGCGTAAAGCGCATGGTGACAAGGTCATCCTTGATGACGTCACGATTATGTTTTATCCAGGCGCCAAGAT